>JAISTG010000115.1 GCA_031272705.1 Bacteroidales bacterium
ACTCTGTAAGTTGTAGGCACATTTGGAGACACCGTTATTGCGGAAGAGGTTTCGCCCGTATTCCAAAGAAAATCACAGCCTTCCGTATCGGTCGTTGCCGTCAGCGTTATTGAACTGCCAAGACACGTAAGAGTATTTCCTGATATTGTAACTTGCGGAGACTCTTGCATATTGATGTTTGTTGATGCTGTTGCTTCACAGCCATTGGAGTCTGTTAGGAGAAGAAAAATCTGTTGTGAAGAATCGGCGATAAGAGTCAGCGTATCACCAACATAGTTGTTGATAGACCATTGACAAATGCCCGAATCACTACTCATATTCCAAAGTTTTATTGTATCACCCTTGCATGCGTCAATATTGGAAGGCAGTTGGGCTGTAATATTGCATGGATTAACAAAAACGGTCATTGAATCCGTAACGGTACATATTTGCCTTAATGCCACATTGTCCAATCCAAAGTCATTCCCTGATAATATAGTGTTCTGGTTTAGTAAAGTTAAAGTTGCTGTAGTTGCAGAAGTATTATGCCATATCTCATATAACTCTCGCCAATCACAAGGTCCGGGAGTTGGAGAAAAGATATTGCCGAGAGTTTGTCCATTAACGGAAAACTGTAATAAAGATAGGTCTGTTACAAGATTTGAAACGTTGCAAAAGTCTGCTGAAAATATATAATCACAATTAGGAGATACATTTACGTTTGTTTGATAAGCAATCACGTTAGGTGTCGTTGCACCGTTGCCAATGAAGTACTTACCGCCATTATGCGGGCAGTTGTAATAGCAACATGATAAATAAGTTTGTGCATTGTAGCCAACATTGTACCAGCCTTGCCCCATCATATTGTTATTAAAAATAAGTTCGGTGTAAAAACCTGTATCACCAAGTTCAAAATCTCCATTAAATACAAGATTTTGACTATCTATGAAATTACATGTAAGGTAAAAAGTAGTTGTTTGAGTGATTGTGGCAGTTGTAGAAGCAGAATCCGGATGTGTTATTGACGCTCCGTTTGACGCAGTCCAGTGATAAGAATTCGCAGTTACGGGAGAATGGAGATTTATTATGAAACTGTTGTTGGTATAGTCAATTATTACTGTGTCCGGAGGTAGAGTTAATGTACAGGATTTTGTATGCAAAACAGTATCTGGAGCAGATAATGCAATAACATTTAATGATGTTCCGATTAACAAGCCTAATAAAGTAACAATGGTTTTCATAATTATACTAAAATTAAATAATCAAATATCAAATGTTTATTCCATAGTTATGATGGTTTTTTGAAACAGACTGCAAGAAGAGATAGTCCGGGCAAATGTATGTGTAGTTTATCCAAAAATGAGTTTGTAGCATAATCAACCTTCAATACAAATTTAACAAGTTTCGTTGCAATGTGTTGAGGAGGGAATGACCAACTACCCAATTCACTTTCGCCAACTTTTTCTTGCTTGTTTGGTTTAATGAGATTAGATAAAAGCCGTGCAAAGAATAATGACGTATAAAAATAATGCGATTTTGCAATAGTTATATCTGCGGTTTTGAGCAATGTTGTCAATCTTCTTTTGCAGTAACGCCTATAATGGTGAAGAAATGTATCGTGTGAAGAAAACAGAAATTGCCATGCAGGTACAGTTATCAGTAACATACCGTCATCAGTCAGTTTTTTAAGCGCTTGATTTAAGAAACTTTTATCATCTTCTATGTGTTCCAAAACGTCCATCATTACAAGGCATTCAACCGATTTATCTTCCAAAAGAGCAATATCGTTTAAGCAAATCACATTATTTTTTTCTGCTCTTTCTTCTGGATATTCGGAATCTACAGCATACACAATCGTTGCTCCGATGTTAAGCAACTGTTCACAAAAATACCTATCGCCCGCTCCAATATCTGCATAAGACTTTTTGTTATACTTTTTCAGTATTTTCAACATTGCATCAGCACGGGATAATTCCCAAGGATGACGATTTGTATTAGTGGTTATCTCTTTTATATCCATATTTTGTATTTATTATGTCTAATTCTTAATACTTTGAGATTGCAAAAGTACTAAATTTTTTCAATAACAAAGCATCGGAAGTTGGTATTATTTTTTACAGGTGTGTTTTTATCGTAATTTTTTATGGTTTAATCAATGAAGAAATCGCAATAAATTATATTTTTTTGTACTTTTGCATCTTCAAAAAAAGACAAAATAAAGTTGAAATATGGCAAAATTAGAGTCATCGTTAAAAAATATGTTCCTGTCCCTAACGTTTATTACGCTCGGAGCAGCGGCTCTGCTGGCAGGAGGCTTTGTCCTGACCAAGCAACCGATAGAAGATGCCGACAAAGCAAAACAGGAAAATGCTATTAAGGAAGTTCTGCCCGACAAAACAGCAAAGGTAGGCAGCGAAATGAAAATAATGCTTGACGGAATAGCAGATACCTTTTTCGTTTATCCTGCTATGAAAAACGAAAAGTTGTCGGGGGTAGCCGTAAAAACCTTTTCCAATGAAGGATATGGCGGAAGGATAGACATAATGGTTGGTTTTGATTCCGCCGGAACCATCGTTAATTATGCCGTATTAAAGGCTGCGGAAACGCCAGGCTTAGGTGCGAAGGTTACGGACTGGTTTAAGAACGATGCAAAGAAAACAGCAGACATCCGCGGTAAAAATCCATCAACCACAAAGATTAAAGTAAAGAAAGAAGGCGGCGATATAGATGCCATAACCGCCTCAACCATAACCTCAAGAGCCTTTCTTGCCGGCGTACAAAAGGCTTACGAAGTCTTTATGAAGTACAGGACGAGTAGATAATTACTTCCCTGTATGCCCAAAGCCGCCTTCACCGCGTTCGGTTGAAGAAAGCATATCCGTTTCCTGCCATTCGGCACGTTCATGCTTTGCTATAATCATTTGTGCTATGCGTTCGCCATCGTTTATCGTGAAATCAGTGTCGGAAAAGTTGATGACAATAACTTTTATCTCTCCTCTGTAATCGGCATCTATTGTTCCCGGAGTATTTAATACCGAAATGCCGCTCTTTATCGCTAATCCGCTGCGAGGTCTTACCTGTGCTTCGTAACCTAATGGCAATTCTATGAATAATCCTGTCGGAATCAAGGCTCTTTGAAGGGGTTTCAACGTTACGGGTTCGTCCAAAGAGGCTCTTAAATCCATACCTGCCGACCCCAAAGTTTCGTATTGTGGCAAGGGATGCTTTGATTTATTAACTATTTTTACTGTCATAAATTATTGTTTTATCATTTTATATATGTCAAATTTTATTACAACAGCTATATATCCTAATAATATAACCGTATTCACAATCAAGCGTAATATCAAACTTTCTATCGGCAATGCGGTCATAAGAAAATACAGCCCCAAAGCAAGCAGAAAATAAAGCGAAAGCCGTTTCAGCGGATATGCAACGGGATAATACTTCTGCCCTGCAAAGTAACACAAAACCATTATTGAAAAATAACACGCCAAAGTAGTCCAAGCCGCCCCCATATAACCGAAATAAGGCACTAAAATTCGGTTTAGTACCAATGTAATAATTGCTCCGAAGGCTGTAATGTACGCTCCGTAAATTGTTTTGTCGGTTACCTTGTACCAAACAGCAAGATTGTAATACACACCCACAAAAAGGTTCGCCACAAGCAAAATCGGCACTATTCCAAGCCCAACACGATACGGTGCATCAATAAAATACTGCAACACATCTATATAAGCCATCACCGCAAGAAAGATTACACAAAGGAAAATGGTATAAACTCTCATCACTTGGCTGTAAGTCTGCTTCGCATCCGCATTTTTCATCTTTGAAAAGAAGAAAGGCTCGGCTGCAAACTTAAAAGCCTGAATGAAAAGCGTCATAACGACCGCCAATTTGTAGCATCCGCCGTATATTCCTATCTGTTGCATTATGTAATTGGGACTTCCGCCCTCCGGAACAGTAATCAGGTGTTGCAGAGCAATCCTATCAAAGGTTTCGTTTATCATTCCGGCGAAGCCTCCCACCATTACAGGCAAACCATAGACCATCATACGTTTCCATAAGGAAAAGGAAAAACGCCATCTGAAAGACATATACTGCGGCATCAGCAACAGAAACGACACAAAAGACGCAATAACGTTTGAAAGGAAAATTGCAGCAATCAAATCCGCAGGTTTAATGACAAAAAAGAAAAGAAGATTACAGCCGATATTGGTAAAAATATCCGCAGATTTGATAAAAGCAAAGCGTTTTGCCTTTTGCTCCACGCGTAATTTGGCATAGGGAATGGCACGCAAAGCATCAAGAGCCAGAATGACCAGAAACATAAGCACATATTGACTTTTGAATGTGCCGTTTTCAAGATTGGAGTTAAGCAAATCGGTTATCGGCGACAGGAAAGCAAAGGTTATGGCAAGGAAAGCAAGAGAAGTGGTTATCAAAGAAAGCATTGCCGTATTATAAACCACTTTTCGTTTGTCCTCTTCCTGTGAAAAGCGGAAGAAAGCCGTTTCCATTCCGTAAGAAAGCAGTATCATCATAAAGGAAGCGTAAGCATACAACGTATTAACGACACCATACTGATTGGTAAGCAAATTGTAGGAATAGAGAGGGACGAGAAAATAATTCAAAATCCTGCCCAGAATAGTTGGAATGCCGTAAATGGCTGTTTGACTTGCGAGTTTCTTTATGTTTCCCATTATTATGCTCTTTTGAAAGGCAAAAGTACAAAATTATTTGGAAACATTACCGCCGCCAAAACTACGCTTCAAATTTCTCTTATTTGATTACGGAAAATTAGAATCAAATTCCGGCGCGATAGAATCAAATTACAGAATTCTAGAATCAAATTATAGAACGCTGGAATTTGATTATAGAATTCCGTAATCAAGTTTCAGAAAATTAAGGTCAAATCCTGACGATTTACTGCATAACAGAAAAAATTGCTATCTTTGCCAAAAATTTTCTCAAACTTAAAACGTAAATTATGATAGCAGTAACCGGAGCAGCAGGATTTATAGGTAGTGTTATGGTTAAGGAACTCAATGAGTTGGGTTTTGACAATATCATTATCGTTGATGATTTTGGTAATGCCAAAAAGCAAAAAAACTGGCAGAATCTTCATTATGCAATACGCATTGAGCGTGATATTTTTCCAAAATGGGCGGAACTGAATGCCGAAAAGATTGATTACGTGTTTCATTTGGGAGCGCGTACCGATACAACAGAGTTTGATTACGATGTATTTAAGAAACTGAACGTTGATTACTCAAAAGCAATTTGGGAATTTTGCACCCGACATAATAAGGGCTTGGTTTATGCCTCGTCGGCAGCAACTTACGGCAATGGAGAGCAGGGCTATAACGATGATACTTCGCTTCTTTCGTCTCTTTCGCCTCTCAACCCTTACGGAAAGTCAAAACAGGAGTTTGATATTTGGGTTTTGCAGCAGGAAAAGACCCCTCCGTACTGGTATGGCTTGAAGTTCTTCAATGTTTATGGCTTTAACGAATATCATAAGGGACGTATGGCATCGGTTGTTTTTCATGGCTTTAACCAGATTGAGAAAGAAGGAAAGATTTCTTTGTTTCGCTCTCACCGAGAAGGGATTGCGGATGGTTATCAGTTGAGAGATTTTATTTATGTTAAGGATTTGGTATCGGTAATGGCGTTTCTGATGCGGCAAAAGCCAAAGTCGGATATTTATAATCTCGGCACAGGTAAGGCAAGAGCGTTTTTGGACTTGGCAAAGGCGACTTTTGCAGCCTTAAACAAAGAGCCGAACATTGAATTTATAGATATGCCGTTGGATATTAGGGATAAATATCAGTATTTTACGCAGGCAAATATGCGGAAGTTGCACTCGCAGGCAGGATACAACAAACCGTTCTATTCTTTGGAAGAAGGCGTACGGGATTATGTGCAAAACTATCTAATGAAACTTAACGCCAACTGACGTTATTTTGGTTACACCATTTTTGAGCAAGCGAAGAACCATAATAAGCCGCCTTTTTATAAGCATTTATCTTCTTTGCAGTCAAACCTTTCATACTATAAACAGCAGCAAGACTATACCACGCATCGGCATAATTATATTTCAGGTAGGTTGCTTTTTCGTAATATTCTATCGCTTTGTCGTAATTGGACTGCCGATTATAGATATAGGCAATGTTAGCATAGGTTTCCGCATTATCAGGCTGTAATTTAAGAGCCGCTTCGTAATACTCCAAAGCCTTACTTAAATTGTTATTGTCTTTATACGTTATTCCTATATTGAGCAAGGCTGCAACATTTACGCTGTCGTAAGTAAAAATGCGATTAAAGGTAGAAATAGCACGGTCAAACTCCTTTTGACGGCGGTAAGTGTCGCCAAGCAAAAGATATATCTCTATATTGGACGGATTACTTGCCAATGCCTGCTCATAAGCCTCAGCAGCCTTGTCATAAACATTCGCTGCCCTGTCGTAACTCACCCTTTTCCTGTACAGATTGCCCAATTCAACAGCCGCTTTCCAAAGATCGGGATTCAAATCCAAGGCTTTGGTAAGGGCTTCCAAGGCTTTGGATTCGCTAATCTGGTCTTTCTTTGCGGCAAAGGCGAGTCCCTGTCCGTAATAAGCCTCTGCATATTCGGGATTTTGCCGTATGGCTTTTTTGTAAGACTCTATTGCTTTGTCAAACTTTGATTGCCATAGATATACATCACCCAAAAGGCAGTGTGCTTCGGGATAATCACTCTTTGCATCAATGGCTTGCTGACATGCTTCTTCTACTTTGTTGTAGAAATTCTTTTTTTGATATGCTAAAGCCATTAAATAATGAGCCTCTGCATACTTTTTGTCCTTTGCAACGGCTTTTTTGGTCAGTTCTATGGTTTTTTCGTAATTATTTTGATTAAAAAATAACTCCGCCTGTTCAAAATAATCCTCCGCTGATAATTGTTCGCCCTGAGCGAAAAGATTCATACCCGAACCTAATATGATTATTGCAAATAATAAGATAAATTTACGCATAACTTCTTTGTTTTACAGGCTGCAAAGATATAAAAAATCCAATTAACCAATATGAATATTTTTATTAGGGGTTAAAATTACATTCTCACGTCTATCCGTACAAGTACAGAGTCATTTCGTACAAGTACAGAGTTGTTCCGTACAAGTACGGAGTCGTTTCGTACAAGTACGGAAACCATCCGTACAAGCCCCAAAACAGAAATAAATTTATAAAAAAGTATCTGTTGAATATCTATGCATTGTTTCGGCGTATAAAAATGTATTGATGTAATTTATTTATAGGACAAACGCACGCAAAAAAGTTCTTCCAAAGCAAAAGAAACTTTTCCTGCAAATCATTCAAGGGAAAACAGATAAATGCAGTCTGAAAAAAAGAAGGTTTAAGGTTGCATATAATATGGTATGCTTAAAACAAATTTGATTATATGTTTTTCGTGCGTTTGCCCTAATTCAAAATGATTTACTATAAAATCATTTTGAATTGGTTCTAAAGTTAATTCGTTTGTTAAAAGTGAAAATTGATACGATTGTTATATCGGTATATGAATGATTTTTTTTGTTTCAAAGAACTCATCATCAAAAAAAGTGGCGATGTCATAAATTTTAAATTTGTTACGACTAAATTTCTGTAATTCCTCATCAAGATTGCCGCCTTTGAGATAAAGAATGCCGTTTTTTATATTGTGATATTGTATTTTGGAAACTTTATTCCGCACCCACGAGTAGAAAGTCGGTAAATCCGTAACTGCCCTTGACACAATGAAATCAAACTTTTGTGTCAGCGTTTCAGCCCTTACATTAAGGGCTTTGGCGTTTTCAATTTTCAGAGTGTTGATAATTTCCTGTACAACCTTGATTTTCTTGCCAATAGAATCAACCAGCAGAAAATTTGTTTTTGGAAACATTATAGCCAAAGGCAGTCCCGGCAGTCCGCCGCCCGTTCCTACGTCAAGAATATCACAGTTTGGTTTGAACCTCACTACTTTTGCTATCGCCAAAGAATGAAATATGTGATGAGAAAATACATTTGCTATGTCCTTCCTTGAAATAAGATTTATGTTTTCGTTAATCTGTTGGTACAAATCCGCCAAAGCACACATTTTTTCTTTCTGTTGTTGAGTTAGAAAGGGGAAATGTTGAGTTAAAACGGCAATTATTTCTTCGTTATTCATAATGCAAAAGTATATAAAAAAGAAACAATGACCGAAATTTTCATTATAAATCCGTATGAAAGGCTTTTGCCGCCGTACATAAAACATTCCATAATATCAAGTATTATTACGTAAAATTATTTCAAAAATTCTTTTACTCGTATTGACTATAAGAAAATCAGGAAATCACGTAATATCAATACATTACTTCTTTTTAGCCCTTTTGGAAGCCGGTTTTTACTTTACCAAAAACTTTTATAAATATGTGAAAGAAAAATGTGATTAAGTTGTTTTGTATAATAATAATTTTGCAAGCGAATTCAAAACATTGTTGCAGCAAAAAAGAATTCTTAATTTAATGTTTAATCAAAATCAAAAGAAAAGATGAACAAAAAAAGTGTAAAACCAGTAGTCGCTTTTTCAAATAAAAAGCACAAAAAAGGAAGTATTAATTTATTAAGACCGGAAAGGAGGTATATATAATGAGTATCAAGTATGTAAAAGTGCAGAGAAACATAACCACAGGTACTACTCCGGGAATTCGTTATTTAGCAAGAATTTTCCGAACGGGCAATATAAATCTTGAGGAACTTTGTAACGAGGTTGCGTATGCTACTTCGTTCCCTCAGCCTGACGTTATGGGAGTAGTGAAAGCCTTAGAGATAGCCATATCAACGCATATCCTTAATGGCGAAGCAGTGAAACTCGGCATTCTTGGAATGTTTGCTCCGGGCATAAAGGCAACGGCTAAAACATCTCTTGCACAGGTTGATGCAACAACCATCAGACGTGCTTACTGTCGCTTCTATCCCTCAACTACCTTTATGGATAGTTTGAGCAAAGTCTCGTTTGAGGAGGCAGATACGGACATCACAGGATTACAGCCTTAATCATTAACCTGATTATAGCAAAATCCACGGGGGTAAATTTAGTTTTACTCCCGTTTTTATTTGATTTTGTCAAATTAGAATTTGATTATAGAATTCTGTAATCAAATTACAGAACGCTGGAATTTGATTATAAAAAACTGTAATTTGATTCTAACGTGCTGAAATCAAATTACAGTTTTGCGTAATGTTATAATGCTGTCCCGAAATGAACAATGGTTAGAACAGATAGCCAACATTGATTTTTATAGTGTTCAATCCCATTGACTTTTTATCGGTCAGTTTCCACGTATCGCCCACTGACGGAATTGGGTCAAGAGGTTCAGGCACTATTTCATCACCGTAGTTCAGCGTTGTTTTGCCAAAGAGCAACTCAATGCCGAAAGTGAAGAAACTATACTTCAAATTCAAGCCCATAGAAAAGCGATGAACGAAGCCGACAAACATACTGCTTGGGTCATCTATCGTTCTGTGGTCGTTATCCATATCAACGAAGTTCATAGTACGACTTCCCCACACAAGAGAAGGAGCATACTTAATGTAGAAATCAGCAAACAGGTCATCAACAATGTTATAGGTGATTACAGGACCCAGTTTAACACCAACGGTAGAAAGAAATCCGCCATCGGAATAAAACCAGCAGTCAATCCCTTTGCGATTTATCTTGCCGTTAAGCAAGTCTGCCTGTTCGTTGTAGTTGTAACGGTCGCCGAAGTTTATGGCAAACTCAACGAAAGTCAAATCAATACCGGGTTTAAGCACGTCAAAGAGCATGGTATTGAAGTAAAAGTGCTTTCCATATTCTGCTCCCACTCCGGCGGAATAGTAATCGGAATACTGCCCGATAGGATTTACATACTGCAAACGCACGTAATTCTTTTTGAAATCCTGAGCGTAAGCCTGCGACATAAAGATATTGCCCGACAAAGCGGCACAAACCAGTAATAATATTAAGTTCTTTTTCATTTCTTAATGCTTTTATATGAATAATTATCAAATTTTAACGGCTGCAAAAGTACAACTTTTTTTTTGTAATATGCAAATATTGGAACATTTTTAACAAACAAATTTGTGAAAATAAATTTTGCAGCAGGAAAATCAATATATATTTAAACTGAATTTGGTTATGGCAAATCCGTAATTTGCTTTCAATATAATCAAAAAGCCTTTTTACTTGCAGGATTGGGAAAAAAGTAGTACTTTTGCACGCTCAAACGATAATTTTTAATACATATAATAATGAAAAACACACCTTTTACACACAAACACATTGCATTGGGAGCAAAGATGGCTGAATTTGCAGGTTTTAATATGCCCATCTCTTACGAGGGATTAGTCATTGAACACAACAATGTAAGGAATGCTCTCGGCGTTTTTGACGTTTCACACATGGGAGAGTTTAGAGCCAAAGGACCAAAGGCTCATGACTTTGTCCAATACTGCACTTCCAACAACATAGATGCCCTTTATGACGGCAAGGTTCTTTATACCGTATTGCCGAATGGCAGAGGGGGAATTGTAGATGATATGCTGGTTTATCGCATAAGCGAAGAAGAGTATTTTATGGTGCCGAATGCTGCCAACATAGAAAAGGACTGGAACTGGATGAGTAAGATAGCCGTTGATATGGGGCTGGAACTCGGTAGGGATTTCAGAAATGAGAGCGATGAATACGCACAACTTGCCGTTCAGGGACCGTTGGCATTAAAGGCTATGCAGAAACTAACCGATACTCCTGTGGAAGATATGGAGTATTATACGTTTAAGTTTCTTACTTTGGCTGGAGTGGAGAACGTTTTGTTATCTACAACGGGCTATACCGGTGCAGGCGGTTGCGAACTTTACTTTTCGCCGAAGGATGCCGATAAAATATGGGACGCAGTCTTTGAGGCAGGTAAGGAATTTGGCATTAAACCTGCGGGATTGGGTTGTAGAGATACGTTGCGTCTTGAAATGGGCTTTTGTTTGTATGGACATGAAATAGACGATGAAACTTCGCCGATAGAGGCAGGGCTTAACTGGCTGACAAAATTTGAAGACGGTAACGATTTTATTGACCGCAAGTTTCTTGAAGACCAAAAAGCAAATGGCGTAAAGAAGAAATTGGTTGGTTTTGAAATGATTGACAAAGGTATTCCGCGTCAGGGATATGAAGTTTGTGATGAAGCAGGCAATGTTATAGGCAAAGTATGCAGCGGAACTCAATCTCCATCCTGCGGAAAAGCCATAGGTACGGCACATGTTCAAACCGCATTCGGCAAAAAAGACACAAACATATATATAAAGGTAAGGGATAAATTACTCAAAGCCGTTGTTGTTAAAATGCCTTTTTACAAGGGATAAGCAATGAAACCGAAAAATAAAACGAAAGTAGGAAGACTTAAACATCTTGCTACTACTTTGCTGTGCGTTTTACCCAACATTGTTATGGCTCAAAAGGAAACTATTCTTTTTCATAACTGTGAGAATTTTTTCTTTCCGACCAATGACAGCATAAAGGAAGATGATGAATATACCGTAACGGGTAAAAAGCATTGGACGTGGTTTCGTTTTGAGAAAAAAAGGGATGCTCTTGCCAAAACTTATATTGCTGCGGGCGAAGGTATTTTTCCTGTTCTCATAGGTTTATGTGAGGTGGAAGGCACTAAGGTTTTGGATGCACTTTGTTTTGATTCGCCTTTAAGCAAGGGGCATTATAAGTATGTGCATTATCCTTCGCAGGATGTGAGGGGAATAGATGTGGCTTTGCTTTATAACGAAAAGAGATTCAAACTGCTTGAATCCTCGCAGATAACGCCCGAAATAACCGATAATGACGAACCAACGCGGGATGTTTTGTATGTAAAGGGGACATTAAGCAGTAATCGGTCTGTCAATATCTATGTTATTCATGCTCCCTCAAGGCGTGAGAATAACATAAAACAACATCTGCGAGAGAGTATTTTTGCAATGATAAAGGAACATATTGACAGTTTGCATCAAAAAGGGGAAAATAATTTTATTATAATGGGCGATATGAACGATAATCCTTGGGACGAAAGTATTTTGAACGGTTTCCAAACCGATGTAAAAAACGGAAACGAACCTTTTCTTGTTAATCTGATGCAATTCAATAAAGGGAAAGCGGGAAGTTATTATTATGACGGAGATTTGTTTTCTTTTGACCAGTTTATAATATCTCGTAATCTTACTTCACAAATCGTGTATCCCACTCCATTGGACAAAACACACATTTTCAAACCTAAATTCCTTCAAAACAGAGACCCGAGAGTAAAAAAAGAAATTCCTTTCTGCACTTACAAACGGCATAAATATCTTGGAGGAGTCAGCGACCATTTTCCTATTATTCTGCATATTGAATTATAATTGATGCGTGCCGGTGCGTGTAGTACTCACGAAAACGGCTGACGCAAACAACCCTTTTTTGCACAAATTTTGTCAATTAAAAATCTTTTTGTACTTTTGTCGCCGCTAAAGCAATAAAAAGACAAATCAAATGAAACAAAAATTCTTTGCAAAATATAGGGTTTTGGGATACGTATTCCAAACTTTGCGAGCATGCTTTGAAAACTTCCGAGCATGCTCGGAAAATCTCCGAGCATGCTTGCAAACTTTGCGAGCATGCTTTGAAAACTTCCGAGCATGCTCGCAAACTTTCCGAGCATGCTTGCAAACTTTCCGAGCATGCTCGCAAAACTTCCGAGCATGCTCGGAAAATTTAAATTGGTATTATGCTCTGACGGATGCACCACAAAATCAAGTAAATATAAATCTAATAAATAACAAATAAAATTACAAAAATATGGGTGGAAAAAATTATATACCTCAAGCGGAATTGGCATTTAAGGCGTTTGCCGTGAATTTTAATGCAAGGGTCGTTGATAAGGGCGATGTGTTTAGCATTCCGCAACTTGCGAAAAGCATTTTATTTACAAATTTGGGCAATTA
>JAISTG010000043.1 GCA_031272705.1 Bacteroidales bacterium
ATTGTATGCATTTGATAATTACATAAAGATGAACATTATAGATGCCAAAACAAAAAGTGTCTATCCTCAATTTTCTTATATGATACAAGGAGTTAATGAGAATACTAATCCTCCTCTATATTATGCTGCAGATTATGCTTTTTACCCTAATATAGATATAATGTCTTATAAGAATATAGATTCTATTTATCACTTCTATTATGTTCGGTGTTCCAGTTTGAGTTTTGAAGGATGGGTTGAGATATGCAATTTCAGTGCTGTAACGGGTGATACTAATTTCGTTTATCGTATTGATTTGGATTCAAGTATTTGGAAAGGTGATCTCACAGGCATAACAGCAACAAATGACGGTGGCGTAATTATTGCGGCGAATTGGGAAAAATCTTATTTAATTAAGTTTATGTCGAATGGATTTGTTAGTCTGGCTTCCATTGATAAAAACAACGTTGTGGCTTTAGCGTATCCTAACCCTGCAAAAGACAACATAAACTTCTCCTGTTCCGATGTGATTGAGGAATTGGAAATCTTTAATCTCTTGGGGCAAAAGGTTTATGCTTCAAAGGTGAAGGATAAATTTGTTGCGGTAGATGTCAGCAACTTTGTAAGCGGAAACTACGTCGCCAAAATCCACACAGACAAAGGAGTAATAACGAAAAAAATTATGGTGGAATAAACATTTACTTCAATGATTGCTACGTAATAAGCCCGACAATGTAATGTTGTCGGGCTTATTTGTTATTATTGTACGGGATTTCGTGAATCGGAAATTTGATTCTAATTTTTTAGAATAGCCTTTGAGAAAAAATAATGTCTAAAAATAAATATCCCTTTTGCCGTCTGCTATTTGTGAAATGTTGTCTGCTACCTTTATTTTAAGATGTTCCTGTTCCATGTCGGCAATCATATTATTTATGAGTTCGTTTCCCTTTTTCTGTAAGGCTTCATCAGCGAAATCCTGCAAGTATTCCTCAAAAGTAAAGAGTGCATTTGGAAGACAATACTGCTTAATAAGTCCGGGTTTTGCAAGATCCATAAAATCGTGTCCAACCCTGCCTTTACGGTAACAGCCTGTACAAAATGACGGAACGTACCCCTCATCAACCAAAGTGTCAATAACCTGTGCCAAAGACCTGTGGTCTCCAAGCGAAAACTGACTTCCTGTCCCCTCCTCTTCCTCTGCGTATGCTCCGGGATTGGTTCTGGATGCTGCAGAAATCTGACTGACTCCGTATTTAATCAATTCGTTACGCATAATGTCGTTTTCACGGGTAGAAAGTATAATTCCGGTGTAAGGCAATGCTATTCTAATGATTGCAACCAACTTTTTGAAGTCGTTATCGCTCACCGGACACGGCACATTCTCCGCCGCAGGAGCACCGATTGCCGGTTCCATTCTCGGAACACTTACAGTATGAGGTCCGCAACCAAATGCGTCCTCCAAATGATTAGCATGCTCAATCATAGACAAGACTTCAAAACGGTAATCCGTCAATCCAAGCAACGCTCCTATGCCAACATCATCAATACCTCCCTGCATTGCTCTATCCATTACGGTCAAACGATATTCGTAATCAGCCTTTGGCGTGCCTGCAGGGTGGAAAAATTTGTATGCTATCGGGTCATAAGTCTCCTGAAAGCAAACATAAGTACCTATTTTTTCAGCCTTTAAGCGAGCAAAATCAGCATATTCCATTGGTGCAAGTTCAACATTGATACGCCTTATGTAATCTCTGCCTCCGTTTTCCTTAACTCCATAAGTAGTACGAATGGCTTCCACCATATAATCCGTCCCATTACGATTGTTCTCTCCGCATATCAACAACACACGTTTATGTCCCTGTCGCAGCAAAGCAGCAGTTTCCCGAGCGATTTCCTGCATGGTGAGTATTTTGCGTTTTATCAGTTTGTTATCTCGCCTGAACGAGCAGTATAAACAGTTATTTACGCAAACGTTTCCTGTATATATAGGTGCGAAAAGTACAAGCCGCTTGCCGTAAATTTCTTCCTTTACATTCTTTGCGGCTTCCATAATATTGTGTATGGCAGTTGTGTCTTCTACTCTAAGCAAAGTCGCAACGTCATTGAGATTTAAGCCTTTCAATTTCAATGCTCGGTTAAGTATTTCATTGATTTGAGAGGTTGAAGGTTCTTTTGTATCAATCAAGGCATTGATTTTGTCCCTGTCAATAAAGTTTTTGTTTCTGGCTTTTATATTCATAATGAATTGATTTTTATTTTTGTTACAATAGATTTCACTTCCACGTTTTCCAAACGTCCAAGTCGTCCTGTCAAAGCGTTTATTGTGTCGGTTGTAGCCTCAATGACAAGATTTATAATGTATAACCCCTTGTCTCTTAATGGCAAACCCTGACGTGCAAGTATGTTTTGAGAATAAAGAAAAATGATTTGATTGACCTGTGAGGCTATGGCAATATCGTAAATTACGATTGAAATTGTGCCGATTCTCACATTGTTTTCCTGTGTTTTGCTGTCGCAAACATTATTGTTCTTTTCCATTAGATAATTCTTTTGGTTTAGATTTGTTATTACTTAATTTGTTGTGGTCAAAGGCTTTGATAGTATAATAAAGATACATTTCGCAGGCTTTGAACGCTGCAAAGATACAACTATTATTTGGAATACAAAAATAAAAAAGAGACTTTGCTATCATTTTACAAAGTCTCTCGTGTCTGTGGGAGCTATAGGATTCGAACCTATGACCCTCTGCTTGTAAGGCAGATGCTCTGAACCAGCTGAGCTAAGCTCCCAATTCTCTATTTCATTATTTCCCTGAATTGAGGTTGCAAAAGTACAACTTTTTTTGCAACTACCAAAATTTTTTATGCTGTTTTTACGTTTTTTTTATTTGAAAAGCCGTTAAACATTGCTTAATTTCCTGAAAATAAATGAATAATAAAGATAATTATTTTTTTATTTTATTTCCATATATTTCTTATATAAAGGCTTCAAACGCTCTACCGACAGCAGAAATTGCTCGTATGTGGAGTTTTTTCCCCATCCTATTTCCGCCAAAGCAGCAACACGCGGATAGTCCATATAGATTAAATTTGAGAAATCCGTAATATATTCTGTCCAAGTGTTAGCCTGCAAGCCTATGATGTGCTTCTGTTCCTCCGAAGTAAGACCTTGCGGAACAGGATTATAGTTATAAACTTTCTCTAACGGCGTTAAACCGCCGAAAGCAAGCGGTTCGGTCTTCGGATCAGCCTGATACCAGTTGAAATACATAAATTCCTCAGGTGTCATTATCGCATCGTTACCTGCTTTTGCGGCTGCAATTCCGCCATTTACGCCTCTCCACGACATAATAGTTGCAGTGCCGGTAACTCCTCCTTCAAGTATTTCGTCCCAACCAATAACGGATTTACCCTTGCTATTCAAAAATTTCTCAATAGTACGTATGAAATACGATTGAAGTTCGTGTTCGTCTTTGCAACCCTGCTTTTGTTTTGTGGCTTGGCACACAGGACACTCCTTCCACCTCGTTTTAGGACACTCATCGCCTCCTATATGAATATATTTGCCCGGAAACAACTCACAAACTTCAGCAAGAATATCCTCCATAAAGCGAATAGTAGAGTCATTGCAGCAAAGAACATCGTCAAACACGCCCCATCTGCCCTCAGCCTTTATTCCGCCTTTACGACACGAGTATTGAGGATAGGCTTCCAAAACTGCACAGGAATGACCCGGCATTTCAATCTCCGGAATCACTGTTATATAGCGTTCGGCTGCATATTTCACCACATCCTTTATTTGTTCCTGAGTGTAGAAAGCACAATAGCGTTTGCCATCAAAGCGTAACGGCTCATCTTTTTTATAATCACGATAATGCCCTATCATAGTCTGGTCGCGGCAAGAGGCAATCTGCGTTAATAAAGGGTACTTCTTTATCTCTATTCTCCAGCCCTGATCGTCTGTTAAATGCCAATGGAATGTGTTAATCTTATGATACGCAAGCAAATCCAAATAAGCCTTAACCTCTTCCACAGTAAAGAAATGACGACACACGTCAAGATGTTTGCCTCTGTAAGCAAAATGCGGATAATCCGCTATTTTACAACCTGCTTCCGTTGAAGAAACGAGTTTTAAGGTTGTATCGCTTTGATTACGAGCCTTTATAAGATAACTAAATTCCCCATTCGGCGAGATACCATAGTATTGCAGAAGGCTTTGAACCCCATAAAAAAATCCTGCATTTTCATTTGCGGCTATCATTATCCTGTCTCGTTGAATATCAAGTTCGTATCCCTCCTTGCCGAGTTTCCTTTCACCGGTCAGAATGAAAATAATGGAGTTAGCCATACTGTATTTTGGGTTGTCGCGTTTTGCAACTATGGGCTTAATACCGCCAAAAAGCGTATCCAAAATCCCGTGTAAATACTCTGCAACCTGCATTTCGTTGCCAGTAACATTGACTATGATTTTGGTATTACGGTCAATGGTGAAACCATATCCGTATTGCTCAAATTCAACAGGTGCAGGTATGATGTTACTGCTTGCTTTTTGTGCATCGCAAACCATTGAATACATTGTCATTACGACAATAACAAAGAGTGTTCTTTTCATATAAAATCTTATTTTTAGAATTGGCAAAGGTAAAAAAAAATTTATTTTACCAAATTCTTATTTCAACTTTATCTGAACAGCCTTATTTTCAGTCAAAACACTGTTTCAATGCTTTATAATCAAATAATAATCATCTGTAATTTGATTTGGTTGAGCAAAACATGGCATCTTTTTGGGCAAAACATGGCATGTTTCCGAGCAAAACATGGCATGTTTCTTGGCAAAAGATGGCATGTTTTCATCAAAAAGATGGCATCTTTTACTCATCCTTATTTGATTACAGATGAACCAAATCAAGTTTCAGATGAACCAAATCTGATTACGGACAAACCAAAGCAAATAACAGGTAAATAAAAAAGGATTATTATTTTTTCAAAAGATGTAACAGATGTTACATAACTTCTTTTTGTAATATTATACTTTTGCATAAAATTTTATAAACCAAAAAAAGAAAATTTATGTTTTGTTTTCAATGTCAGGAAACGGCTCAAGGCAAGGGCTGTACTTTAAGAGGTGTTTGCGGAAAAAGCGAACAGGTTGCCAATTTGCAGGATGAGTTGATTTGTTTGGTGAAAGACCTCGCCAAAATCAACAATCGGCTGCGTGAAAAGGGACAGGCAAGCGATGAAATAAATCGCTGTATCTGTGATAGTTTGTTTATGAGTATTACAAATGCGAATTTTGATGCTCAACGTTTCGAAAAACAAATTGAAAAGGTGAAGGCGTTTGGTGCAAAGGTGCATTCGCCTGAACAGGTGGGAGTTATGGCGAGCCAAAATGAAGATGTACGTTCGTTGAAGGAACTTCTTACCTATGGAGTGAAGGGTATGGCGGCGTATGTGCAGCATGCGGCGAATTTAGGATTTGAAAATGCTGAAATATATGCCTTTATGCAAAAAGCGTTAGAGGCTTTAACCACCGATTTAACTGCCGATGAACTTGTTGAAACGGTTCTCAAATGCGGCGAAACGGGCGTGCGTGCAATGGCTTTATTGGATAAGGCAAACACAACTGCGTTCGGCAATCCGCAAATGACGAAGGTTAATATCGGAGTGGGCAAGCGTCCTGCTGTTTTGGTGAGCGGGCATGATTTGAAAGACCTAGAAGAACTGTTAATGCAGACTTCAGAGGCTGGAATTGATGTTTATAGTCATTGTGAAATGCTTCCTGCTCATTATTACCCTGCTTTCAAAAAATATAAGCATTTTGTAGGGAATTATGGCAGTTCTTGGTGGCATCAAAATGAAGATTTTGAGAACTTTAACGGCGTTATACTCTTCACAACCAACTGTATAATTCCGCCAAAAGCAAACAGTACCTATGCGGAACGGGTATATACCACAGGTTCAGCAGGTTTTCCCGGATTCAAACATATTCCTGCGGCGAAGAATGGAGGTATGAAGGATTTCTCAATGCTGATTGAGCATGCCAAAACCTGCAAACCGCCTGTTGAAATAGAAAAAGGCGAAATCACAGGTGGCTTTGCACATGAACAGGTTTTTGCTTTGGCTGACAGGATAGTTGATGCTGTTAAGTCGGGAGCAATCAGGAAGTTTGTTGTAATGGCGGGTTGCGACGGCAGGATGAAAAGTCGTGAATACTATACGCAGTTTGCGGAAAATCTTCCAAAGGATTGTGTAATTCTTACGGCGGGCTGTGCCAAGTATCGCTACAATAAACTTACGCTTGGTGAGATTGGCGGCATTCCAAGAGTGCTTGACGCAGGTCAGTGCAATGATTCGTATTCGCTGGCTTTGATTGCCTTAAAGTTAAAGGAGGTTTTCGGTTTGCAGGATGTCAATTCGCTGCCCGTTGTGTATAATATAGCGTGGTATGAGCAAAAAGCGGTGATTGTCTTACTGGCTTTGCTGTCGCTGGGTGTGAAAAAGATACATCTGGGACCTACTTTACCTGCATTCCTGTCGCCAAACGTTGCAACGATACTTGTGAATACTTTCGGCATAGGGTCAATCAGTGAGGTAGATAAGGATATTGCTGCATTTATGGCTTAATTCACTTAAATATAACGAAATCACAGCCAAATTAAAACGGCGTTTCATTGTATTGAAACGCCGTTTTAGTAAAACTATTCACACTTATAGATCTTCCAACTTTTTTAGCCAGTAATCAAAACGAAGACATTTGTTCCTTATATTTTGTAATCCCATTTCAATAGCCAAAATTGTTCCATCATTTATTTTATCATAAGCAGGAATATTTTGTTTAATCCTTTTTGACGGGGCAGTATCTATCCCATTGTTAATATCTTCTGGATTAGGGTATCGCTTTATAATATCTTCTATTTTAGAAAAATCTGTTACTTCTGCTTCTTTGTAATTATTTTTCAAAACATCTATTGAACAGAAAACAAAACATTCAAATTCGTATTTTTGAATATATGGAATAAATCTATTTTCAGATATTTCAACACTCATTCCACATTCAATAGAATCTACATTATTTGTTGAATAATTAGGATAATCCCTTTTTAATTTATAAAGGTCAATAAAAGTAGTCACAATAGCATTTGATTCTTGTTTCAAATGATTTTGTATCTGTTGTTTCAATATATTCCATTTTACTATTCCTCCACCAGATTTTTTGATAATAGGAGTAAATATCTCAATTTGAAAATTATCCCAAAAGTGTTCTTTCAATATATTTTTGCAAAATTCTTGTTCTGTTTGACCTTCACAAATTATAATTAGTCGTTTCATCGTTTCATTTAATTAGGTTGAGCAACATTGATAATATTTTGTTTCCACAAATCACCGAGAGTATAATTTTCTAACCAAATACTCCAATCTGCGTAATTTATTGGTTTTAAAACGCTTTCACCATTGATTAAATCAACAGAAAGGATATTCACATTATTATCCTCAAAATTAAATTCATTTACTAAATCTGCCGATTGTGTCGCCAAAATAACTTGGCTACCTCTACTTGCTGCTGAGCGTATCATTCCCGCTAATTTTCTAATTGCATGAGGATGTAATCCTAATTCTGGTTCATCTATAATAATTGTTTCAGGTAAATTAGATTGCATAAACAAAGTTACCAAAGCAACAAAACGAAGAGTTCCATCAGACAAATTGACTGCACTATAAAGATTTTCACTATATTTATCTCGCCATGTCAAACTTATCAACGAACCGTTGGGCTGCAAATCAAAATCTTTGAAGTATGGTGCAACAGACTGAATTGTCTTAATAATTCTATTATAAACAATATTATCTTCATTCTTCAATCTATATAAAATAGCCGCTAAATTTCCTCCCTTACTTTGTAAAGTTCTGTTATCAATAATATTTACATCATTGTTAAAAGGAGACAATTCTCCAACATCATGAAAATGGAATCGTTTTAAGTTTGTTAAATAATCACGAATAAATTCAGATCTATTTGGTGTAGCAAATTTATAATGGTGTTGAATTTGCAATTCAGGATAAGATTGAGTTGAAGCCAAGTCATAAGGATTATTATTTTTCACATAACCTAATCTTTCCGATGTAACAATAAGCCTTTTATCATTTAGTGACAATGTAAAACCATATGTATTTGTGCCATTGTTAAATGACATATTAGTTATTATGGAATTAGTAATCTTTCGACCATTAAACAAAAATTTATCAACACCCCTTCCTATAATGTATTCTTGTAATCCTTGTTCGTATGCCTTATAAAAAGTCAAAGAATGAAATGAAATTGGATTTACCACTTCCATTCGCACCAATAAGTATATTTATTGGTTTCAATTCCAATGATAAGTCTTTTATTAATTTGTACCCTTTTATTTCTATCTTGTCCATTTTACTTTTTTTTGGCGTGCAAAATTACAAAAAATAATTGAACCGGTGTAATTGTCTATTTCAAAAAACGCCGTTTTAGTATTTTTATATACCTTTGCCGAAAATCAAAATAAAGATATATGAATTTTGAACCTTTGTTTAGTTGTCCTGTATTTAGCAGTATTACTGCAGAAAAAAGACCTGCATTCCTTGAAAGGCTTGATTACAGCGTCAAAACCTTCAAAAAGAATGAGCGAATAGCAAATCAAGGCGAACGAATTGAGTATCTGTATGTTTTATTGCAGGGACGAGCGAAGGCAGAGATGATTTCAAATGCAGGAACGGTGCTTAGGATAGAAACCATTCAGGCTCCTGACACTCTGGCTTCTGCTTTTCTGTTTGCCAAACCCAATTGTTTTCCGGTTGATGTTACTGCTATGGAACTGTGTTCGGTTATGCTTATTACGAAACAGTCTCTCGTGAGGCAACTATCGGAAAATGAGATGTTTTTACAGGCATATATGGAGATGAATGCTCGCCGTACTATTTTCCTTTCCGATAAACTGCGACTCTTAACTCTTCGCACAATAAAGGGTCGGCTTTCCATATATATCTTACAGCATTCCAAAGGATTGGATTTTACTTTGGATATGAATCAAACGCAGTTGGCGGAATTTTTCTGCGTAAGTCGTCCGTCTCTTGCGAGAAGTCTGTCTCAGATGATAGCCGATGGTGTGATTGAAATCTCAAAAGGCAAAGGCAAAATACTGAATCCAAATGCCTTAAAAGACCTCATAATTTAACCGTTCAGCCTTTTTTCATTCAACTGCACTATTCCACAATAACCTTTTTTATCGTTGTGCCTTTGTTGGTGTAAATCCTCACAAAGTAATTGCCTTTTGCAAATCCGCTAACATCTATTGTTGTTTCTTTGCCTTGATAAACAACTTTACCTAACAAATCAACAACTTCAATGCTGTTTATCTTCTCGCCGCAAGAAATGTTTATTGTTTCACTTGCTGGATTTGGATAAAGACTGACATTTGCTGTTGCTTCAACATCATTCAAACTAACACATTCCGTATAGTTGGTGAAATCGCTCCAATATCTTGCACTTTGATAAGCACTAACGCTTTCGCAAGGCACATGAACAGGAATAGTAGTTGGAACATTGTTAAAACAAGCAGGACCAAGAGTTGGTGGCGTTACAGCCAAACTGGTAATTTCTGTTAAACCGCTGCAACCCATAAAAACATTCTCTCCTATTGACGTAACAGAATTACCAATAGTTACCGAGGTTAAACCGCTACAAAAAGTAAAAGCCTGGTCGACAATTGATGTAACAGAATTAGGAATAGTTATTGAAGTTAAACCGCTGCAACCGGAAAAAGTACCCCACCCTGTTGACGTAACAGAATTAGGAATTGTTACCGAAGTTAATCCGCTGCAACCGGAAAAAGCATAATGATATATTGACGTAACCGAATTTGGAATAGTTAATGAAGTTAAACCGCTGCAATTTTGAAAAGCATAATATCCTATTGACGTAACAGAATTACCAATAGTTACCGAAGTTAAGCCGCTGCAATTATAAAAAGCATTATTTCCTATTGACGTAACGGAATTAGGAATTGTTACCGAAGTTAAACCGCTGCAACCATAAAAAAGATAGTTAGGTATTACTTGCACGCTGTCACCAATAGTTACATTGGTTATTGATGTATTGTTATAAAAAGGACTGTGGGAATAAGTAGTAGGCAAAGTGCAATTAACCGCATTCCAAGTTACCGAAGTTAAACCGCTGCAACCGTAAAAAGCAGAACTTCCTATTGTCGTAACCGAATTAGGAATAGTTACCGAAGTTAAACCACTGCAACCGTAAAAAGCATAACGTCCTATTGATGTAACCGAATTAGGAATAGTTAATGTTCCTGTTAAACCGCTGCAACCAAAAGCATATTCTCCAATTGTCGTAACAGAATTAGGAATAGTTACCGAAGTTAAACTGCTGCAACCGTAAAAAGCATAACTTCCTATTGACGTAACCGAATTACCAATAGTTACCGAAGTTAAACCGCTGCAACCTCTAAAAGCATATTCTCCAATTGTCGTAACAGAATTAGGAATAGTTACCGAAGTTAAACTGCTGCAACCGTAAAAAGCATAACGTCCTATTGATGTAACCGAATTAGGAATAGTTACCGAAGTTAATCCGCTGCAATTAGAAAAAGCATTATTTCCTATTGAGGTAACCGAATTACCAATAGTTAAACTTGTTATTGCACTTCTATAACTATACCAAGGTACAGATGAATAAGTAGACCAATTTGTCATCGCCCCACTACCAATAATGGTCAAAACACTATCACTTGTTAATACCCAAGTAAGATTTGTGCCGCAAGTACCGCTTGCAACCGTCGTTTGTCCGTTTGCATTAAGGGTTGCAAACATTGCGATTGCTATAAT
>JAISTG010000117.1 GCA_031272705.1 Bacteroidales bacterium
AACTATCTTGGCAACATAATATCAATACTATTTGATTATGGATGAATGAAACTTGATTTTAGACAAATATAATTTGATTTCAGATGAACAAAAGCAAATTTCCGGAATCGGTTACTTGATTACAGGGATTTTATTCTTTATTTTAATTTATTTTTTTCTTAAATGCGGTTGATGTAATTTTTTTCTACTTTTGCCGTTCTTTATTTTGTAATACTGATATAAATAATTAGGAATTTATGGTAGAAATATATTGCGTCAATAACAACAAAAAGGTATTCGTTTCGGAAGGAACAAATCTTTTTGAAGTGATAAGGCAGGCGGATTTAAGCGTTATGCAGGAACAGATTCTCGGTGCATACGTCAATAACAAGGTTCAAAATATGTATTATAACCTTTTCTCTCCCAAAAGAGTAGAGTTTATAACGCTGAATAATGCTAACGGCAGACGGATGTATGCTTTCAGCCTTATGTTCGTGATGTACAGAGCGGTAAAAGAACTTTTCCCACAAGGCGAACTGCGTATTGAACATTCATTATCGGAAGGCTATTACACGGAAGTACAAAACGTTTCTATGCAACCCGATGAGATGGTTACGAAACTAAAAAACAGAATGTTGGAACTAATAGCGGCTGACATAAAATTTGACCGCAAAATAGAGGAATCGGCAAATGCTGCCGTGTTGTTTGATGCTGTCGGGATGAAAGAGAAGGCTGAACTTGTGAGGGAAAGACAAAAGATTTATACAAAGGTGGATTGTCTGGGTGAAACGATAAACAGTTTCTTTTTTGAACTCGTTCCATCAACTTCTTATTTGAAAGAGTTTGATTTGAAAGCATTTAATAGGGGAATGATACTTGTGATGCCTAACAGTAAAAAGGTTTCTGCAACCCGTGATAACAGCAAACTGTTCAGCGTTTTTCAGGAACACAAACACTGGATAGAGATTCTGCAAACTCCTTACGTGAAAGACCTTAACGCAGACATAGTTAAGGGATTGTCAAGCCAAAAAAGAATAATACAGATTTCGGAAGCACTGCACGAAAAAAAGTATGTGGAAATTGCAGACAGCATAAACAGGAAGCGTAATGAGATAAAGTTTGTCTTCTTGGCTGGTCCGTCTTCTTCCGGCAAGACTACCAGTTGCCGAAGGATAGCAACACAACTTGCCGTTCTTGGTTTTGACCCGTTGGAAATTTCACTTGATGATTACTTTGTTGATAGGGAATTTACGCCGAAAGACAAGGACGGTAATCTTGACTTTGAAGCATTGGACGCATTGGACTTACGTTTTTTTAATTCGCAGATGCAGGATTTGCTTGCGGGCAAAGAGATTCGCCTTCCAAAGTTTGACTTCTACACAGGGAAGAGAGGCGACTCCCAAACCTGTCTTCAAATGAAGGAAAACTCAATCCTGATAATTGAAGGAATACATGCCTTAAATCCAAAACTGAGTCACGGCATTGAAAGGAAGCATAAATATAATGTATTCGTATCTGCCTTGACTCAAATAGCCATTGACCGTCATAATTTGATAAGTACGAGCGACAATCGTTTGCTTCGCCGCATTGTAAGGGACAATAACTTCCGTGGATATTCGGCAGAGGAAACCATAAGTCGCTGGCAGAGTGTCAGAGACGGCGAAGAGAAACATATTTTCCCCTTTCAAGAGAACGCAGACAGTATTTTCAACTCGTCTTTGCTTTATGAAATCAGCGTCTTAAAGCCTTTTGTTGAACCGTTACTTGCCAATGTGCCACAAAAATCTTTGTCTTATGCCGAGGCAAGGAGATTACAGAATTTTTTATCGCTTTTCAAACCAATCAATAATGGCGAATTTATCCCTCCAACCTCCATTATGAGGGAATTTTTGGGCGGAAGCAGTTTTGATTATTAGCATTTTGATGTGACTGTATTTCATTAAAAAACAATGATATAAAAAATAAATGAAATTTTTTTTGGTAAAATGTTTGGAAGTTATGCGAAAAAATTACTAATTTAGCAGCCTGAAAAAACAGAGTTTTGTAATACATTATTAAACATAAATAACATAGAATTATGGAATTAAAGAAGTCAAATAAAGCAAATTTGGAAAACAAAAAAGTTTTGTTTTTGGAAATCGGATTGGTAGTTGCTCTTAGCGTAATGATTTTTGCGTTTGAGTATCGTTCGTATGACAAGGGCAATGATGAGCAAGTGATTAAGCGACATGACGTTGCAATAGAAAGCATTGAAATTCCGCAAACCGAAACCCCTCCCCCACCCGAACCGGAGGACATCCCACCGGCAGAACCTACGGTGTTTGAAATTGTAGATGAGACAGTAAAGATTGACAATGCCTTTGACGTTACGTCTTTGTTCTCTAACCAGACCAATACCGGCGTTACAATTAACAAAAAGGAAATTTCAAATGACGACGAATTGAAAGAGGAGGAAGAAATCTTTCAAGTAGTTGAAACGCAAGCAGAGTTCCCTTTCCCAGAAGGCTATATGGGATATGTGCAAAGCCGAATTGTGTATCCTGAAGCGGCTCGTACGGCTGGTATATCGGGAAATGTTGTTGCTCAATTTGTAATTGAGAAAGACGGTTCGCTTTCCAACATCAAGATATTAAGAGATATTGGTGGTGGATGTGGCGAAGAAGTTGTGCGTATCCTGAAAGGAATGCCTAAATGGAAGCCTGCACAACAACGCGGCAAGCCAGTACGTAACCAGTTCAGCATGAGAGTATCTTTCGATTTGAACTAAAATTGACAGAAATATATTTGGTAGTGTCTTAGATTGGAGTTATTACTCAGTGATTTGAGAACCAATAAA
The DNA here is from genome assembly GCA_031272705.1 of Bacteroidales bacterium. Classification (GTDB taxonomy): domain Bacteria; phylum Bacteroidota; class Bacteroidia; order Bacteroidales; family P3; genus JAISGN01. The sequence continues at coordinate 2,816 of JAISTG010000117.1, forward strand.
CGTAACACTACTTTGAAAGAAAGACAGGAGAATTAAATCCCTGTCTTTTTTATTTGTGCCGCCTCAAAGAACTATTAAATCGAACAGAAAGAAGGTTTTGCCATAGCCCTTGCAGTTTGTACCTTCCGCACTTCGCATAAAAAAACGCCGAACTCCAAGTTCAGCGTTTTTTTATTGAAAGACAATCTATATTTATCAATTTGTCTTAATTCATCTTCTCAAATTCCTGCATGCAAGCCACAAGAGCCTGAACCGATTCCAAAGGACATGCATTGTAAAGCGAAGCACGGAAGCCGCCAACCGAACGATGACCCTTTATACCGACCATTCCGCGTTCTTTTGCGAAAGTCATAAAGGCATCCTGCTTGTCTTCGTAACCCTGAGCCATAACCCAGCAGATATTCATTATGGAACGGTCTTCCTTTTGGGCTGTTCCAACGAACATTCTGTTGCGATCAATTTCGTCATACAGCGTATTAGCCTTTTCGGTGTTGATTTGGTTCATCTTTTCTACACCTCCCAAGTCCTTAACCCATTTTAAGGTTTCGTGCATCAAAAAGATTGAACCCACAGGAGGAGTATTGAACATTGATTTATCCTTTGCTTCCTTGCCTATATGGGTTCTGTAATCCACCATAGTTTGAAGTTCGCGACCCGTTTTGCCCAAAACATCGCGGCGAACTATCACAAAGGTAACGCCGGCTGGTCCTACGTTCTTTTGAGCGCCGCCATAAATCAACGCATATTTGGATACATCAACGGGACGGCTCATTATATCGGACGACATGTCCGCTACGAGATTTACAGGACAATCCATATCGTACTTGATTTCCGTTCCGTAAATGGTGTTGTTCGTTGTGATGTGGAAATAATCCGCATCGGCAGGGATGGTGTAGCCTTTTGGAATGTAGGTATAGTTTTTGTCTTCGCTGGAAGCCACTATCTCAACCTCACCATAAAACTTTGCTTCTTTGGCTGCTTTTTTCGCCCAAACGCCTGTCTGCAAATAGGCTGCCTTTTTGTTCAAAAGGTTTGCAGGAACAGTGAAGAACTGCGTTGAAGCACCGCCTCCAAGGAACAATACGTCATATCCCTCAGGTATATGCAACAATTCTCTCCATAATTCCTCCGTTTCGCGCATTATACGTTCCCAACCGGGAGTACGGTGTGAGATTTCCAAAACGCCGATTCCCGTATTGTCAAAGTTTCTTACTGCCTCAATAAAACTCTCTATTGCAGGCTTTGGCAGAACACAAGGTCCTGCGTTAAAGTTATGTACATTTGCCATTTCTTTACTTTTTTTTATATTACAACTGTTTAATTTCAGGCGGCAAAAGTACAAAAAAAATATAACATAACAGCATTTTAGTTTTTCAAAATGCTGTTCAGGTTTTCTATAATCAAATTACAGTGTTACGGAATCAAATTACAGAATTCTATAATCAAATTCTAGCGTTCTATAATCAAATTATAGAATTCTATAATCAAGTTTCAGGATTCTATAATCAAATTCTGTTAAAGCCTTATGCTGTTTCAAACTTTTTTTAGTATTTTTGCCGCCTCTAATTCTTAATTTTGAAATAATATGAATGTAAATAAATTGGTTGAAAGTCTGAACCTGAAAGTTATAAGTGGAGAAAAAGGACTTGAAAATGAAATCTGCGGCGGTTATGTGTCAGACCTGTTAAGCGATGTTATGGGTAACGCCGAAGCAGGACAGGCTTGGATTACATTGCAACTGCATAAAAACATTATGGCTATTGCTTCGCTCAAGGAATTAGCCTGCATTATTGTGGTTAAAGGGCTTGAACCGAACAGCGAAACCATTGAACAGAGCAATCTTGAAGGCATTCCAATACTCGGCACGAAAAGCGAAACTTTTGAAATAGCCGGCAGGCTTTATGAATTGCTACAAGGCTGATTTACATATTCATACCGTGCTGTCGCCTTGCGGTGATTTGGAAATGAGTCCTGCGAACATAATTGCCAAAAGCAAAGAGCAGGGCTTGCAAATCATAGGAATAACCGACCATAACAGCACTTTGCACTGCCGATTAGCAAAAAAACTTGGTGCAAAAGAAGGTATATTCGTGCTTTGCGGGGCAGAGGTAACGTCAAAAGAAGAAGCACATTGCCTGTGTTTTTTTGAAAATGATACGGAGTTGGATTTGTTTCAGCAGTGGCTTGATGAAAAGATTGCGAAAATACCTTTGGACGAGGAACGATTTGGTTATCAACTCGCAGTAAATGAATACGAAGAAATAATATACCAACCGCCTTATCTATTAACCTCTGCTATTGATGCCGATATTGATGAGATTTACGCAAAGGTACATTCTCTCAACGGCTTGTTTATTCCTGCTCATGTCAATCGTCCTGCCAATTCGCTGATGTCGCAGTTGGGTTTTGTGCCACCTGATTTGAAGGCTGACGGATTGGAGATTTCAAAGCACATAACAAAGGAAAATTTTCTCAAAAAGAACGCATATCTCAAGCGTTTTGCCTTTATCCAATCCTCCGATGCACATTATATTCATCTGATTGGAGAAACCTTTTGCATGTTTTATCTCAATGAGCCGTCCTTTGCTGAAATCAGTATGGCTTTAGCCAATGAAAACGGCAGGCATATAAAAATGACACCCGACTAACTAAATAATCGGGTGTTTGAATTAAATCAATGTTCAGTTTTTTTTCTTTTTAACTGTTGCATACACGGAATATCCTACTCCAAGAACGAGCAACAGGGTAGTTGCTGTGGTAATAGGTGCTTCCGGCTCCACCTCCGCCGCAGGACCATCTGGTCTGCCTCCGGGCAATGGAGGAGCAAACACTATCATTGTTGTCATGCAGAATACTAATGTTACAATTATTTTTTTCATATCCGTCCGTTTTATTTCGCAATTATAAATTTAATAGTTTTTGTGTTGTTTTTCGCAAACACTTTCACCGTATAAGCACCATTCGGAAGGTTCAATACATCGGAAAAACTGCTGCCCGAAAGTTTATTGCTATAAACCACCTGTCCAACTGTGTTATAAACCATTACTTCTTTTAGGTTTTCGCCGTTTATGTTCAGTCTGTCCTTTGCTACCCACACGTCTAAATTGTTCGCAATAGCATTTTCCAGACCGTTAAATTCTCCGCTGATTTTTACCTTAAAACGATTTTCGTTTGTTCCCGCTACAACATCAAATGTGTGTTTGTGACCATCGTTCATGTCTATCGTGTCTGTGCCGTCAATGAGAAAAACTTCCAAGCCCGAAGGGATATTGTTAATTGCTATTTCAATATAAAAATCTTTATAAGCGTAAATGTTCATCGGACATTCATAAGGAAGGGTTGAAATGCTGTTGATTGCAATTTCGTTTCCGTCAACAAAGAAGTACGGTTCAACTGCATCTTCGTTCATACCAATAAACTTAAAGGCGTCCATCTCATCAAATCCGTTGCTGGAGTTGTCATTTATCATAAATGTCGCAGTGGAGGTTATGGTAGAAGTAACGTCTATGTCAAACTGTGCTTTTATGTTTTCGTTTTTCTTTGAAGGTTGTGTCATCATTGCTTTTGTGTAGTTCCAAGTTAGTGTCCGTGCATTGCCCGAAACAAAAAAGCCTTCGCCGTGTTTTATTCTGTCGGTGTTGCTCGTTCCTATGGCATTCCAAGTGTTGTCGGAGTTGAGGGTATAAACGTATTGAGTGGATAATTTGGAAGTGTTGGCGGTGATAAAGTTCTTCGCATAAAGATTGCCGGGATATGGATTGGCAAGTGGAAACCAAATACCGTCTGTATTGCTTTCCGCTGTATGTGTATTACCGGTGTTGGTTGCCGAAATGGAAAAATCATCATAGGAATAGGCTAAATTAACATTGGTTGCTGTCAAAGGGATAACCTCTCCTCTGTTCGTTACGTTCTGCCACGGATTTCCAAGAGCAGAATTGTATCTTGTGTCGTAAACATAACCCAAATAACCATTCCCTCTAATCATGTTGCTATTGTAAGCAAGAAAGTTGTAGGTTGCTCCGTTGCTCCACATGTTTGTGGTGTAGGTAAAGGAAAGCAAATCTACTTTTTGGTTTGTTTCAACGCATAGATAGTTGTTGCCGCCGTCCCAACCGAGAAAGTTACCTGCAGTGATGTATGTCGTAGAACCTTGTTTGCAGGCTGTACCAACCAAAGTGTATCTCTCATTATACAGATAACGAACAAAATTAACGCCGCCTGTTATTGTTGCCGAAGGAGAGTTGTTTATTAAAGAACCTCCATCCTCTATTATTACTGTACCGGGTCTGCCTGTAACCTCTGCATCTGCTGTTAACGTAACTGTTTCCCAATCATGAATGTAATAAGGTTGTGAAGTTCCAAAGCGTGGAAAACCGTAATTAACACCGTTACCCCATGGTGCAACATAATCTTCAGCCCAAGGGTTTGTTCCTCCTGAAGAATTGTTAAGAGTAGTAACAAAAGCAGCGGCTTTCATTTCAGCCTCAGTTTTAACAGTTCCATGTGTATTATTAGCAATACCTTGATTATTCCAAGTACTAATGTAAAAGGAATTGGATGGAGCACTGCCATAACCTCCATCAAAACCTCCCCAATTTGATGGTGTACCTGCACCTGTATAAGTAAGTGTTGCTGTGGTATAAACATTTGAATTCGAAGTACCTGAATACTGATACCCAATAAATCCTCCATAATCCGTACCGGAGCCTGTAATGGTAGTATTTGTAACATAGCAAGTTTTTGTTATGGTATTATCGCTGTCGCCATAAAATCCGCCTACACGATTTGCCGGACCTGCATTTATTGTACAACCTGAAACCCAGCATTGCTCATAATAACAATCTTCCCCGTCTCCGGAAAAAGCACCAATGTAATTACCAGAGGATGTATTATTGAGAACTGAGTTTGTTACAGAACATTGAAAACTGGAAGGACCATTATCTCCGCAAAATATACCGCTGTATGTTCCGTTAAGATTGATTGTGCAATTTCTCACATGAACATTTATGGCATGAACCATAGCCTGAGAGTTTGTAACATTATCCCCACCGTTTATACCCATAAAAATTCCTGATCGGGATCCGCCTGCTACCGTGCAATTATGAATATTCAAGTTTTTAATGGTATCATGAAACGCTGCTATACCTCCATTGTAAGAAGAAGAGTAGTTAAGCATTTTATTGCAGTTGAAAAGTCCCGACTGTGTTGAATTCCCAGTAATTCTCATATTTGAAATGATGAAATTATTGCCATCAAAGTTCCCTGCAAAAGCATATTTTGCAGCTGCAGCCGATGTAGTATTTGTTAGGTCGGCAACGGCTTCTCCATTCCTTCCGCCAATAGGGATAAAGTTAGTTGCTCTTGCCGAACGGTCGCATAAAGTTCCTGCGGCGTCAAGGGCTGTTGGCAAAGATAAATCAATATTGTTGGTCATTTTGAACCACGTGTTATAACAAAAGTTGTTTGTTCCGCCCGATCTTACCCAATAAGAAAGAGTGTCTAAATCTCTTGCTGTTGAGATTTTATAAGGATTGGCGTATGTTCCTTTGTTGGTTTCTCCGTTTATGCCTGTCATATACGGAATATTTGCTTGCCCATACGCTTTGCAAGTCATCAATGTGATTATGCTAATCACACAAAAATACATTTTATTGTTCATATTATAAAAAAATTAAAATTGGTTAATACTTCGTGTACAAAATATGGCATCCGCATTAGCGATGTCCTTTATCACAAAGAGCGAAAGGGTGTCCAAGTCCGCTCGTGTTTTAATTTGAAGAGGATTTCCCGAAGAGCCATCGCCCCCTGAGAATTGTGCAAAGACATTCATTGTGCTGCAAAGAGCCAATGTAAAAACGATAATGAAAGATACGGATGCTTTCATTTTTAGATTTAGATAATTTTTTCTTGTCATAATGTTAATACTTTTTTTTATGTCTTGTTTTATTTATTTATTTATTATTATTTTCTTTTAACCGGACAAGAAATAACACATCTTTTTGTGTCTTTATGTAATATATAATCAAAGATATGCTATCCTTGTCCATTTTTTATATGCTTTTTTTGGTCATAAGCCTTGTTTTTAATTATTTTATTGAAAAAGAGCGAGCCGCACAAGCAAACAGGGCTTATGCAGCGTGTCATACAAGTAATAAAAAGGTTGAAATAAGAAAAACAAGCAGAAACAGCAGTAAAGTAAGATGTGTTTCCTGACACAAGCACCCCATCAATGCGTAAAGCATCAACCGACTGCCTGAAGACAGAAAACACATCTGCAATGTTAGTGTTATAAGCACAATTTCTTTCCATAGATATTAAAGTAATAAGACGGTGCAAATGTACAACTTTTATTTTTATCTGCAAGCATTTTTTGCAAAAAAAATATCGTTTTACAAAACTTTTTTTTGCAAATGCTCCTAAAATCCTTATTATTATTGGATTGGAAACATATCAAATTAAGTTGATTTTTTACCGAATTTTACTCTCAAAAACAGCATTTTTTTATCCGTAAGCCATAATTTTATGCCAAATTGAGCATTTTTGCTTTTGGCATTTTATCTATAGATATCAATTTCACGAAATCAGGTTTCCGTTTCCTGAAACTTGATTACAGAATTCTGTAATTTGATTATAGAACGCTAGAATTTGATTATAGAATTCTATAATTTGATTTCAGATTTCTATAATTTGATTTCAGAACGCCGGAATTTGATTTCAGGAATACGAAACGATACAATATGAAATTATAATTATGTGTTGAGGCTATTTTCTCAACCAAGGCGTTGGGTCAAAATGGTTATAACCTTTCCAAAGTTGAAACTGCATCTCGCTTTGCCCGTCTGCATTGGTCGCAATGGTGCCTATGGTCTGGCGTGTCAGCACTTTATCGCCTTCATTGACGCTTACGGACTTCAAAGACGTATAAACGCTCATATATTCGCCGTGCCTGATGATTACACATTTGTTTCCGTCAGGTGCATTGAAGACTTTACTTACAACGCCTTCAAAGACAGACCGTACCGATGAGCCTTTCGTTGCCCTGAGGTCAATACCCCTGTTATCAACCTGAACTCCCTTTATGTCGGGGTGAGGATGCAAACCGTAGGAAGCAACCACCACTCCATCACAAGGATATGGTAATTTACCCTTATTTGAAATGAAGTTGTCGGAAAGCGTAATATCCTCCGCCGAAGAGGCTACGCTGTATTTTGTATTGGTGGAAGGAGTTGTTTTTTTTGTATTTTCGGCGGTTTGAGTCTTCTTTTCGGCGGCTTTTCTCTTGGCAGCCAATTCCTTTTGCTTGCGAATCTCGGCAGCGATAGCATTATCTATCTGTTGTTGAAGTTTCTTTCGGCGTTGTTGCTTTTCGTTTAATTGCTTTTGATATTGCTTTTCCTGTTTTTTTATTTGTGAAAGGGTTAATTCTTTGGTCTTTTGCTCTTTGTCTAATTCCTGTTTATTTTTCTGTTCGTTGGCAAGAAGGGTTTCCTGATTTGATTTTTTTATCTCCAATTCGTTGTTTCGCAAGTTTAATTCCCGAGTTTTCAGTTTTATCTGCTCAATCTTCTGCTTTTGAAGTTCGCCGAACTGACGGAAAAAGACATATCGGCGATACGCTTCCGCATAATCCCCTGACGAAAAAATGAATGTAAATTTATCCATTGAGGTTTTGTTTTTTTGAGAGTAGCGAAGCATTTGAGCATAACTTGCTTTCAGGGCGGCAATTTGCGATTGCAGTTCGTTGATGCTTTGTTGAGTGGTATTTATTTCGGTTCGTAACATATTGGTTTGCTGACTTATGTTAGCAATAAGCCGTTGCCTTTCGCTGATTTTTTTCTTCAATACCTGCAATTCGGATGTTGATATTTTTTTTGTTTTTGATGTTTCGTTAAGGATTTTATTCAGGTCGTTGATTTCCTTTTCCAACTTGGCTTTTTCTTTTTCGAGTTTATTCCTGTCCTGTCCTGCTGCCTGAAAATCAGCAAGGAAGAGAATAATAAATAAATATAACCATATCTTTTTTAACTTCATACTCTAATAATTTGACTGCAAAAGTATAAAAAAAAGATATATCATTCGTTTTTCACATTTTAGAATGTTATTGCTTTTGATTGTTTGTCCGCCATTTGCCCGGAGAAACGCCATACTGCTGAATGAACAATTTATGCAGCGTTGAACGTGATTTGAAACCGCAATCCTCCACTATGCTTTCAATAGTTGAAGTATTATCAGGGTCGGATAAAAATTTCTTTGCAAGTTCCAACCTCAATGAAGTAATGTATTCGGAGAACGACATTTTAATACAATCCTTTATGGCTTGGTAAATATACTTCTCATTGGTATTTAAATGGCGTGCAAGGTCGCTACAATTTATAGAATTGACGTAAGCGTTGGTTTGAAGCATATATTCGTTCAGTCGGTGGAAGAGTTGCTGCTCTTTGGTTGCCGATGTATCCTGCTGTATGTTGATTTGCGGATTTTCTATCTTTATTTTAGTCTCTTTCAACAACGAAGAAAGGTAATTACGGCGTTGTCTCAACAGACGGCGAGTATGCAATATGATTTATAATGGTTAGTATTATGATAAGCCCTGTAAAGATAGACAGCCCGATAATAACATATAATTTCCTTTCATTCTCACTTTGTATCTTATAAACATCGTATTTCGTTCTCAACTCGTCAATTCGCTGGTCTGTGTTAATCTTATCAATGGAGTCTTTTGTCGCTTTGTATTGTATTAACACCTTTTCGGCTTCTTTTCCTCTGCCTAACTTAGCCAGATAAATGGCTTTGTCGTAGAGATTGCGTATTGCAAAATAATTATTGCCCACAGAGGTATTGTAATCATAAACACTGTCTATCAGTTGCAATGCTTTGGCGTAATCCCCTACCGCATCATAATAATCACACCGGATTCCCTTGTATTGAATGCGAAAATTCGGAGCAAGTTTTTCAATATAAGAATCAATTAGTTTCATATATTGCCGAGCCTTTTCATAGTTCTTCAACACTATATAGCACTTCAAATAGCGGCTTTCAATGAGATAATGTTCGCTTATTACGTATGTACCGAACTCTTTGTCCCTTTTGGCTTGTATTTTTTCAAATTCAGGCAGCAGCAATAAGGCTTCATTATACATGGAACATTCATTCAGTGCATCAAAAAGCCCGAAATACGCAATATATTCATCTTTTGGTTTGTTTGCTGTCTTAAAATGATTTATGGCTTCTTTCATGTATGGAATTGCTTCTTTACTTCGGTCGGTTTCCAGATAGAATCGTCCAAACGTATAAGCCGATAAACCTATTCCTGCATTACAGTGAAATTTTTGAGCCTGCTTATACATTTGTTCCATGACATTTTGGCTTTCTTCATAATTCCTTTCGTTCATCAGAACCAAAGCCTTGCATGACCAGATGTAAAAATAGTTATAATAGAATTTGTTTTCAAAGGCAAAAGATAAGAAATCATCAACTTTATCAAAGAAAGCAGTATGATTAAATATGCGATAAAACTCTATCAACATCATTCTGGCACTGCATTCAATCTCTTTATTGTTCTGTTTGTGAGCCTCCTTAATGTAATTATTTAAGATAGATACCTTTAATGCAGTATCAACATGCGAATAGTGCATTTCTACCAACTTGCCATAAGCCTCTAATTTTTCCTTCCCCTGCAAGTGTTTAATCACATTGAACAAAGAATCTATGCTTTTCTGGTCTTGAGCGGATAGATTGTTGCTAATGCCACCGCCAAACATCACAAAAGCAATAATAATAAGATATTTTATCAATTTCATCACAATATATATTAAGCCAAACTTTGTATTTTGAGACTGCAAAAGTACAATAATTTTAATAAATACGCAAAAAAATTTAATGAATTAAAAATCCGATATTCTCAATCGCAGGAATGCTCCCCATTGATTAAGAGAAGAATAGGCTATCTCAAAGCCTAACAAATCCAAAATGTTGTCCAAGCCTGCCGAAATCTCATAATAAGGTTTGTAATCAGCGAAATAGGCTTTACAGGTCAGAAATTCGTTGCCGTGAAACTTACGAAAGAATTTGATATTATTAAGCAACAACCCACCCGAATTAAAAGCCATTGCAACAAAAGCAAAACGTGTGTTGGCAAATTGCGAATAGGGCATAACCAAAAAGGCATAAGAGCGTGACAGATAACCGATTTGGCTTGACGGATAGAACAAACCGCCCCTTGAAACGTCTTTTGAAATGTATCCTCCTTCCACCTGAAAATCTAAACAGCCAAAGCGTAAATCGTTTATCGGCAAGCGGTATTTTCCATTCAGGGAAGCACGCCAGCGATTGCTCACATCAGCGTCCCAGACAAAGAATTCACCACCACAGGATAAGGATATACTATTGTTAATCAAAGGAAAGCGTGAGATAATAACTTGTTCTGATGCGTTGTTTCTTCCTTCTGCAAGTTTTATTTGAAGACTTGGATAAAGGAAATTTGCCTTCACAGGAATAAAACCTTCTTTCTCGGCATCAGGAACATATTTGAAATTTCTGTTTCTTGACAATGACGCAGTTATCGTAAGGTTTGATGCTGCCAACTGAAATTTGGTTGCGTTGGATATTCCATAAGTTTTTTTCCTTAAAAGAAAGAAATCCTTATCACGCCATGTTGAGTTAAGAATATGGTCATAGCCGTCAAGGAAAGGAAGATATGTATTGTCGGAATGAAGAACGGATATGGTATTTTGCACATCGGTTGCGACCTTGAAGCGATATGACCCGCTGAACATATATTTCAGGTCTTTGTCTTTTGTTCCCCACGCACCGAGAGCGTAAGCCGATATGCCGTTTTCAAGATTGATGCCACCGCTTAAGCGTAAGCGTACGCCCTCTGTTGGATTGACGCTTATGAAATGAAAAACGTTGCCGATATAACAACATCCTGCGTTTATGTTGCCCGATTTCAAAAAATCGGAAAGGCGTTCGGCAAGCAGTATTTTGCGTATCTGTGCTTCTGTGTCCTTACTTACAGGTTCGGATTTAACGACCTGAGCCGTTAAATAAAAAGGCGGTAAAACTGCAAGCAGAACACAGATGCACAGACGCTTCATTCATCTTACTGTTAGAAAGTTATGATGTACGGAAGTCTCTTTTGAACGCCCTGTATATCGGTTACGGATTGCAGTTGTTGGAATATATCACCTGCTTTTGAAGACTTGCCGCCATAAAGTTTCATTTCCTCATCGCCATTTAAGGCTTCGGTAATTTGTGTTACGAAATCCTTTTGTTGAGGGTAGAGAAGGATGCCGTAATTTTTGATTTTGGCTTCTTTGGCTGCAAGTTCTATCGCCGTATTCAAGCCTCCCGTTTCATCAACAAGCCCTAACGCTTTAGCATCTTCTCCTGTCCAAACTCTGCCTCTTGCAATGCTGTCTACAAATTCTTTTTTAAGCCCTCTGCCTTCCGCAACTTTTGTTATGAAACCCTGATAAAAATTCTCAACATTTCGTTGCATCACTGCACGAGCCTCTTTTGACAGCGGTTTGGTTACGGACAGAGCAACGGAATTGCGATGTGTTTGAACGGTATCAAATGTTACGCCGAGTTTATTCTTTAACAGTTTTCCAAAATTAGGAATGGTAGCAAAGACACCAATAGAACCTGTTATGGTAGTAGGACTTGCGACTATCTTTGTGGCATTTGACGAAATTTCATAGCCCGCTGACGCTGCCAAATCGCCCATTGAGACTATTACAGGTTTGATTTTCTTTGCCTTAATTACCTCATTGGTGATTTCTTCCGAGGCAATAGCGCTGCCTCCGGGCGAATTGACACGCAGAACTATCGCTTTAACTCTTTTATTCTTCGCTGCCTTTCGTATAGCCTTCACAACGGATTCGCTACCTGTTGAAAGGTCGCCGCCCTTACCCTGTTTCACCTCACCGAAAGCATAAACGATGGCTATGTTATCCTGTTTGGAGGTATGGATAGTCTGTATGGAGTTTCTGTATTTAAGATATTTAACGAACTTTATATTCTTTCCGCCTTCGGCATTGCCGTTTAGATTTTTCATAATCAAATCCTGCACATCCGTTCTAAACATTAACTTATCCACCAACTTCTCTTTAAGAGCATCTTCGGGCAGAAAAGTTTCTAATTTGCTCACTTTGTCGTTCAGAGATGCCAAATCCAAATTGCGACTCTTTGCAATGTTTCCGCTAACATGCTGCCAGATGGAATTGATATAGGTTTTAATCTGTTCTCTGTTGGCGTTTGACATTTTGTTATTTATGAACATCTCGCCCGCACTCTTGTAATCGTTGTTTTGAGGTCTGATTAAATCCACGTCAATGTCAAATTTGTTCAAGGCATCTTTGAGATACATCACCTCGGCACCAAGCCCGGTAAGCATTAAAAGCCCCGCAGGATTCATATAAACCTCATCTGCCACAGAGCAAAGGTAATAAGCATTCTGCATAAACATCTCACTGTAAGCATAAATCTTCTTTCCCGACTGCTTAAAGTCAGAAAGAGCGTTGCGCATCTCCTCAACCGTTGCCCAGCCTGTTGTTTGCAATACACTGACATCAAGCATTATTGCCTTTATCTTTGGGTCGGACTTTGCTCTTTTCAACACTTGGATAAACTCTGTCAAGCCAACCGATGGTCGCAAGTCCATTTCGCCGTTCATAATGTTGAATGTAGAGGAGAAATCACTCACTTCGCGGTCGTAGATTGGCTTATCAAGGTTGAGAACCAGCACACTGTTTTCCTCAATCACCACTTGCTTATCGGCAGAGGCAACGATAGACCCCACTATTCCAACGATAATCAACACAAAAAGCACCATGGCAATAATCATTCCCAAACATGATGCAAACGTAAATTTAAAAAACTGTTTCATTTCTTTAATCCTTATTTTTATTTAATAATACTACTTCATTTTTATCTATTTCTATTGTCATATTAACCTGCAAGGCATCAATAACAACAGCAAACAACGTTTTACCTTTTTCATTACGAACAACACCCGTAAGACCCGCAAATCTGCCTTCCCGAATCTGTACCCTATCTCCTACTTTCACATTTGTCCTTTGAAGTTCAAACTCTATCTCTCGCTCCAATAAAATCCGTATGGAATCTATTTGATGTTGCGGAACGGGAATTGGCTTCCCTTCAAAGTAAATAAACTTCACTGCTCCCGTGATTTGAACAATCAGAGGCAATTCCTTAGTCTCTGCTTTCACGAAAATGTATGACGTAAATAGCGGAACCTCAATCATTTTCTTCCTGTCCTTCCACCGTCTCAACTCCTTACGCAAGGGAAGAAAAACTTCGTATCCGTTTTTTGTCAATTCCGTTTCCAAAACCTTCTCTTTGCGAGATTGGGTGTAGAGTGCATACCAGTGTTTCATTTGAATAGTTTTTGATTTGTTGTCCGTAAAGTTTTTTTCCTTTTTTTCAGCCTGCAAAAGTACTATTTTAATTTGAAGTAATAAAACATCAGTGCAACAATTTTTTATTTTAAGCGGCAGAAACATTACTTCCCCGTCCCAAAAACCGATTATAATTTATTAGAATTTGATTATAAAAAATTAGAATCAAATTCCGGCGTGCTATAATCAAATTACAGAACGCTATAATTTGATTATAATTTTCTGTAATTTGATTTCAAAAAATTAAAAGAATAAATGAATCTATTTTATAGCAGCCTTTTACATTAGCAAAATGAAGTATTACAATCATCAATCTTTACTATGGCGGATTTTTTTATCATAATAATAGGCTTAACGGACAAAAGTGAGTATATTACCTTTCATAGTGTTATGAAAAGGCTTCATAGTGTTATGAAACGGCTTCATAGTGTTATGAAACGGCTTCATAATGTTATGAAAAGGCTTCATAGTGTTATGAAACGGCTTCATAATGTTATGAAAAGGCTTCATAGTGTTATGAAAAGGCTTCATAGTGTTATGAAAAGGCTTCATAATGTTATGAAAAGGCTTCATAGTGTTATGAAAAGGCTTCATAGTGTTATGAAAAGG
>JAISTG010000107.1 GCA_031272705.1 Bacteroidales bacterium
AACATAAATTTTACCTCCACTTAAAGGAATGTGAGTTTAGATATAATAACAGAAATACAGATATTTACAAGTATTTATTAAAGGTCATTAAAGAAAATCCAATTAAATTGTCATAAAAAGTGTGGTTAATTCAAAAAATGTTGTACTTTTGCAACCGAAAAATAAGGTAAAAAGACACCTTAAATTGTCTTGAACCTTAATTAAAATTAAAATGTCAAATTAAAAAACAAAAAAGGTATGTATTTTACACTAATGATTGTCGTTTTTGTTCTTGGTTATGCTTGTATAGCCCTTGAACATCCGTTAAAAATCAATAAATCGGCTACGGCTTTGTTCCTTGCCGTTATTCTTTGGGCAATTTATGCTCTAATGGGAAATTTCCGCAATGCCGGCGAATTGATAGAACATTTGGGAAGCACTTCGGAAATACTTTTCTTTCTGCTGGGAGCAATGACCATTGTTGAAACAGTAGATAGACACAATGGTTTTGCCATTATCACAGACCGAATTACAACTACAAGCAAAAGACGTTTGCTGTGGGTTATAAGTATCATTACTTTTTTTATGTCTTCTGTTTTGGACAATCTTACTACGGCTATAGTGATGTGTGCATTGTTAAGGAAACTTATTGATAATCAAAAAGACCGCTGGTTTTTTGCCGGGATGGTTATTCTTGCTGCAAACGCAGGCGGGGCTTGGACTCCAATAGGTGATGTTACTACAATAATGCTGTGGATAAAAGGAAACATTACTGCGGTATCCATTATGAAGGAAACATTTTTGCCAAGTATTATTTCGCTGATTGTTCCGCTTGCCGTAATTTCCATCACAATGAAAGGAAATGTAGAAAGACCTGTGCAAAAAGATGCTTTGGAAGGGAATGCAATCCCAAAATTGCAAAGTAATATCATATTTTTGCTTGGTGTAGGCTCTTTGCTATTCACTCCTGTCTTCAAAAGTATAACGCATCTGCCTCCTTATCTTGGTATTCTTTTCGGTTTGAGTGTCCTTTGGATAGTTACGGAGATTATGCACCGAAATGACAACAACTATTCCCGACTTAACATTTCGTCAATCATCCAAAAGGTAGATACTCCAAGCGTTCTGTTTTTCCTTGGTATTCTTATGGCGGTTGCCTGTTTGCAATCGGCGGGTCATTTGGGTATGCTGGCAACAGAACTTAACAAATTAGACAACATTTATATAATAAACATAATCATAGGTATCCTTTCGTCCGTCATAGACAATGTTCCGTTGGTTGCAGCCGCTATGGGAATGTATCCTGTGGCTGATGCGGCGGCTGTTGTTGCCAATCCCGAACTTACTCATTTTATGGTAGATGGTGCTTTCTGGGAAATGTTGGCGTATTGTGCGGGTACTGGAGGTTCTATTTTGATTATAGGTTCTGCTGCGGGCGTTGCCGTGATGGGAATGGAAAAGATAGATTTTATATGGTATTTGAAAAAAATATCACTTTGGGCTTTACTTGGTTATCTTGCGGGAGCGGGTTCGTTCTATTTGCTTTCACAATTTATACTTCACACATAGTATTATACTAAACATTAATTTTGCTTTACTGTAATCAAATTCCGGTAAATTAGAATCAAATTCCGGCATTCTATAATCAAATTATAGAACGTTAGAATCAAATTATAAAATGCCGGAATTTGATTCTAATTTTATATTTTTTATTATGTGAAAATCAATCAAATACATAAAGTTATTGTTTTGTTTTTTCATTGATATGAAAAGATAAATGATAAATTCTTTTTAATAAAAAAGATAAAATGTTGCGTTTGTATAAAATTTTATTGTATTTTTGCAGCCTAAATCAAAAACATTTTAACGTATGAAGAAAATAGTTATGGCAGCGGTTATCGCAACTGCAATGTTTGCAGCCTTCAATGCAAACGCACAATCACACAATGACAAGTCTTTTGCCTTTGGTGTAAAAGTCGGAGCCAATCTTTCGACTTTTGATACAATGGATATGAAACTTGGTTTCAATGCAGGATTTGTTGCTGAGTGGAGAATAAATCGTTTATTGGCTCTTTCACTTGAGCCTGTCTATTCTTTGGAACGTTCGGGTATAAATTATGAATACTCGTTCTTAGCACAGACTGTGGAAATGGACGTTACGCTCAATGCAAACTTTATCAATGTTCCTATCTTGCTGAAAGTTTATCCTATTGGAGGACTTTATGTAGAGGCAGGTCCTCAATTTGGTTTCTGTTTGGGAGGCAAGGTGAAGACCGAAGTAAAATTCAATGGAGAGGTTGTTGATAATCTGTTTGGTGTTCCGGTGAATGGCGAATATGATTTGAAGACATCAGGTGATGATGCAAATTGTAATCTCTTTGAATTGGGATTAGGATTTGGTCTTGGCTATGATTTCGGTCATTTGTTTGTTGGTGCACGTTACAATTTGGGCTTAACACCATTTAGAAGTGAAGAAACGATAGGTGGGGTAACTATACCTGAAATGAAAAACAATAATATCTCCATTCATTTGGGCTTGAAATTCTAAAAAATACTAAATTAAAGTAGTGAAAGAACTCAATCTGTAAAGGTTGAGTTCTTTTGTTATTTAAGCGTTTGCAAATGATAAATGAATTTTTTTTTATGAATATGCTTGTTAATTCAAATAAAAGTTGTACTTTTGCAGTCCGTTTTAGAGGGGGAAATGGATTGCTGGAGGTAAGAAAAAGGAATGGGAAAGAAGGAAGTTCATTGAAAAGATTGAAACCGAGGTAGCGGAGAGATAAGTAAAAATAATGCTTATTTTAACCGGAGTAAGGAAAGGTGTAAATACTACACAAACCGAGTCAATTACAGGAAT
>JAISTG010000005.1 GCA_031272705.1 Bacteroidales bacterium
AAAAAACATAATTCGTTTCATCTTTTCAAAATTTTATAAAGTTAAACATAAAATTAAATTATTTATTTTATAATAAAAATATCGGGGGCAAATATAAGGAAAATAATTAATTTGAACAAACTTTTTTCTATTTTTTTTTTCTAAAATTTAATATATTGAAATAAAGTGATTTATAATTTGCAAAATGCAATCCGTATTTTCCCGTTTTAATGCTTTTTTGTCGCAAAAAAGGTCGTTTTTATCAAAATTTACAAAAACCGAAACTCCCTTATATAAAACTAAAATGAATTTGCAAATTTTTAGAATCAACTTCTGTCTCGCTATAATCAACTTCCAATTCTCCATAACCAAAATTTATTCGTCTAAAATCAAGTTTCATTCATCCATAATCAAATAATAATCATCTAAAATCAAATAGTATTGATTGTTTCCCCGCAGGAAACAATCAACCTTATTTGATTATAGATGAATGAAATTTGATTCTGTGGGATTATTTCTTGATTTCGGTTGATTGTTATTTGATTGCGGTTTTTCATTGTGGCGGGTTGGAAAAATTTTACTGTTTTTAGGTGCTTCTCGGCGGTATTTTATTTTTGGTTCAAGACAATTTAAGGCGTCTTTTTTACTTTGTTTAACGGCTGCAAAGATACAACTTTTTTTGAAACTACCAAAATTTAACCTTCGTTGGTGTTATTCACATAATGCAAAGAATACCAAAATTATCATTTTTTACTAACATAACGATAGTTAATTCCCGTTTCAAAGAATAAAACAAAAAATATCCTGATAGGATTAAAAGATTGTTTAATAGTGTTTTGTAGAAATAAAACGATGTTTTTTCATCTTAATACGACGTTAAACAATTCGTAATTGAAAAAAAAATTGTACCTTTGCCCGCTAAAAATTTTTATTATCGCATTATTTATGGAAAATAACGAAAGAAGAGAACGTGAAGAAGTGTTTTCAACCGCAGTGAAAGCAGGTAAGAGAACGTATTTTTTTGATGTAAAGCAGATGCTTTCAGGAGATAAGTATATAACAATAACTGAAAGCAAACGCAAATTCAACGATAACGACGGGTCTTTTACTTATGAAAAACATAAAATCTTTCTTTATATGGAAGATAAGGAGAAGTTTCTAAGGGCTTTGAATGATTCGTTTCAATATATTGAAACAGGGATTGCTCCCGAACATCATGATGAATATGGGAATGCAGAAAGGGACAGCATATCCGATGATTTTGATTTCAGTATAGACAATTAAGCAAAGTTGTATGTTAAATCATTGAGAGGGAAGGTTTATGGGAAGAGTTATTGCGATAGCAAATCAAAAGGGCGGAGTAGGAAAAACTACTACGGCAATCAATCTTGCGGCTGCTTTATCGGTATTGGAGAAAAAAACCCTGCTTGTTGATGCTGACCCTCAGGCAAATGCTTCTTCGGGTTTGGGAATTATGCCTGAACAGGTACAAAATAGTATTTACGAGTGTCTAATTGATGGTTTGCCCGCAGTAGAAGCGATAAAAACTACCACTACACCTAATCTCGACGTATTACCGGCAAGAATTGATTTGGTAGGAGCGGAGATTGAAATGCAGAATATGAGTAATCGTGAGTCTAAAATGAAGTCTGTGATTGACCCTGTAAAAGACAGGTACGATTATATACTGATTGACTGCTCGCCTTCGTTGGGTATAGTAACAATAAATGCCTTTACGGCAGCAAATTCTGTGATTATACCTGTTCAATGTCAGTATTTTGCATTGGAAGGTTTGGGGAAACTGCTTAATACCATACGTTTAGTTCAGGGAAGGCTCAATACGGCATTGGATATTGAAGGAATCCTGCTCACGATGTACGACGCGCGTCTGCGATTAAATAAACAAGTGGCGGAAGATGTGGCAACGCATTTCCAGCAACTTGTTTTCAAAACTATAATATATAATAATGTGAAGTTGGCAGAAGCACCAAGTTACGGCGAAAGTGCAATTATGTATGATGCTAACTCAATCGGGGCTATCAACTATATGAATCTGGCTACCGAATTGATAGAAAGAGAAAACAAATAAAAAACAGAATATAATGGCAAAAAAAGTAGTATTGGGAAGAGGACTTGGGGCGCTTCTGCAAAATGCGGAAGGACAGGAACTAACAAATAATACAAAAAGTATAGCGGCTGAAATAGCCAATATCGCAATAAGTGAGATAGAACCGAATCCTAATCAGCCCAGAACGGAATTTGACGAAACCGCATTGAAGGAACTGGCACAGAGCATAAAACAATATGGAATTATTGTACCTGTTACGGTTAATAAAATAGGAGGAAAATATCAGTTAATTGCGGGAGAGCGGCGTTACAGGGCTGCAAAAATGGCAGGATTGAAAGAAATTCCGGCTTATATTCGCATTGTGACTAAGCACGAGATAATAGAAATGGCGTTAGTTGAGAATATTCAGCGGGAAAACCTTAACCCAATAGAAACAGCCTTAACTCTGCAAGCCCTGATTGAAGAATGCAACCTCACACAGGAACAAATGAGCGAACGAATTGGGAAAAACCGTTCCACAATAGCCAACTTCCTGCGTCTGTTGAAACTTCCGGCGGAAATTCAACTCAACCTGCGGAACAGAGTTATCTCCATGGGACACGCCAGAGCCTTAATTAGTATTGAGAAGCAGGAAGAACAGTTGCGATTGATGAAACTAATTATTGAAAAAGACCTTTCGGTACGGCAGGTTGAAGCAATGGTAAATGGAATTAAAGCCCCAAAGATCCAAAAGGAACCCACAAAAGAAAAGAAAGAATTACCCGAATTTCATACGGATTTCAAAAAATCCATATCCTCCAAACTCGGCACAACGGTTGATATTACTCGGTCTCAAAGGGGCAAAGGGCATATCGTAATTCCGTTCTCAAATGACGAGGACTTCCAACGCATAGTTGCAATTATTGAAGGAGTCCGCTAATGTTTCGTTTGCGGATTTTTGTAATAACTTTATTAAGTGTTTTTTCCGCTTCGGCACAAACGGATACCGTTACCTTTAAGCCCGTTAAGCATAATCCGACACGTGCTACGCTTTATTCAACCGTTGTTCCCGGTCTGGGACAGATTTATAACAAACAGGCTTGGAAAGTTCCCGTTATTTACGGCGCCGGAGTCGTTGTGTCGTATTTTGCAATCACTAATTACAAGGGAGCGACCAAATTTAAAACCGAGTACTACGCACGGATAAACAATGAGGGAGAACGCAACAGCAGTTTGGCACATTACACAGATGACGGCGTGTATAAAATTTATCAAAATTACGAACAGATGTTTGAGTTATCCCTTATTATAGGTGGAGTGGTTTATCTGTTTAATATCATTGACGCTCTGGTTTATGCACATTTATTTTCCTTTGACATCAACGACAATCTGTCAGCCAACATTAGTCCTTTCTGCATTCCAACGGGAATAACTCCGTTTCAAAATTGCTCTCCGACTTGGGGACTTTCTGTTAATTTTTTGTTAAAATGACCTCAAAAAGGCACTAATTGACTATCGCCTGAATCATTATTGACCATGGTCCTACCTCTCCTTTGGCATTATAATAACGCACTGCATACCAGACAGTTTGCTTTCTATCTGTGGAAACGTACGTAAAGACCTGCGGAGACTTGGTAAAATTCCCCACAAATTCCAATTCCTCGTACGAAGGCTGCGTGTCGCTAATTTTTCGCCAAATTTGTACCCCTGTTGCACCGAAAGGTATCCCGCCTCCGACCTTTTCGTCCGTCAGTATATGCCCCCAATGAACATAATGCCAGAGGTTTGTCCCTACTTCCACATAGACGTGCGGCGCAATCTGCGGTACGTGTATCGGTGTCCGTTCGGTGTCGTACGCCTGCAAACCGAGCATATTCAACTGCCCTACATTCACCGCCGGATTGTGGCGAACATATTGCTGTGTGATTTCGCGTATAAGTGCTTCCAACGCTGCCCTTGCCGCTTTGCGATTGAGGATATTTTGGGTTCGGTTGTCGCCCCCTTCAATGAGTGCTTCTACTTGATTATAAGCGGTATTAGCCGCCACAAGTTCATCTTTCTTTGCCACGGGAATATTGAACGTAAGATAAAACACCGTGCTTACTTTCTCCGTGAAGTTGTTTGCCCACGCCTTAAATTCAAGGTTTTTCCCCGGGATATAATCAGGATTATGTGCCATATTGTCCTACTAATTTGAAAAATTGTCCTACCGATTTGAAATTCTGTCCTACCGATTTGAAATTCTGTCTTACCGATTTGAAATTCTGTCTTACCGATTTGAAATTCTGTCCTACCGATTTGAAATTCTGTCTTACCGATTTGAAATTCTGTCTTACCGATTTGAAATTCTGTCCTACCGATTTGAAAAATTGTCCTACCGCAAGGTCTTGCGGTAAACCCCGAAACTTTGGCGTAGCACCGGCGTTAAACAAATATATTCTCCTTAAATTGAATGGAACTACGCCGCCGTTTCGGATTGTCAAACTTACTAAAAATTGCATTACCATCAAAAAAATATAATGAAAATTTCTGCTGCAAAGATAATAAAAAAATTTTATTTACACTCATTTTCGCCAATATTTAGCAAAAAAATCGTTTGTTTTAGGACATTTTAATTATAAATGAACTCTCCGTAAGGACTGCGTATGGTTACTTGTTTTTGTTTTCCTGCCTCCACTCTTCCAATGACTTGTGCCTCTATATCAAAGGATTGCGATATGGATATGATGTCTGCTGCCGTTCTTTCGTCGGTGTAAATTTCCAACCGATGACCCATATTAAAGACCTTGTACATCTCCTCAAATGACGTGCGGGACTCCTCCCGAATAAGTTGGAACAACGGTGGTAAAGGAAAGAGGTTATCCTTGATTACGTGTAAGTTATCTATGAAATGCAGGACTTTGGTTTGCGCCCCACCGCTGCAATGCACCAACCCGTTGATTTTACTGTGATACTGAGGGAATACAGCCGCCATCACAGGGGCATAAGTTCTTGTCGGTGAGAGGACTAACTTGCCAGCAGGGACAACCATACGGTTTCCGCCGTACGAAAACTCAATCTGCGAAGTCAAATCCATACTTCCGCAATATACCACTTCGGATGGCAGGTGGTCATCGTAAGTCTCTGGGAATGAAGTCGCAAGCCTGTGGGAAAAAACGTCATGCCGAGCGGATGTCAAACCGTTGCTACCCATCCCCCCGTTGTATTCCTGTTCGTAAGTCGCCTTCCCGAAGGATGCCAGCCCTACAATAACGTCTCCCGCCTTAATGTTGTGATTTGAAATGATTTCCCGCCGTTTCGCCCTTGCCGTAACGGTGCTATCCACAATGATTGTGCGAACCAAATCTCCCACGTCAGCCGTCTCGCCCCCCGTTGAATAGATGCCTATTCCCAGACGCCGCATTTGTTCCAAAAATTCCTCGGTGCCGTTGATTATCGCAGCGATGACCTCGCCGTTAATCAGGCGTTTATTTCTTCCGATGGTGGATGAAAGCAGGATGTTATCGGTTATCCCCACGCATAAAAGGTCATCAAGGTTCATCACAACGGCGTCTATGGCGATTCCTTTCCATACCGACATATCCCCGGTAGCCTTCCAGTAAGCGTAAGCGAGTGAAGATTTTGTTCCGGCACCGTCCGCATGCATTACGCAGCAATAATCCTTATCGCCGCTTAATTTATCCTCTACCACTTTGCAGAAAGCCTTCGGGAAAAGACCCTTATCAATGTTTTTGATTGCGTTATGCACATCTTCTTTTGCAGCCGAAACGCCTCGTTTGTTATATTTCTCTTCGTTCATGAGTGTATTATTTTTCTGTTTTGCGACTGCAAAAATACAAAAAACAGCCTTAATGGAAAACTTGCGACTTATTATAA
Organism: Bacteroidales bacterium; assembly: GCA_031272705.1. Lineage (GTDB taxonomy): Bacteria > Bacteroidota > Bacteroidia > Bacteroidales > P3 > JAISGN01. The sequence goes on from JAISTG010000005.1 coordinate 5,903, forward strand.
AGAGTTATCTTTCATTTAGTCTAATTTTCATTCGGATTCAATTCTCCAAAAACCGCAACCTTTTTTACAATAGAACCTATTTGCAGTATTCCGTCCGAACGCAAATGGCTTATATTCGCCGAAAAAAGTAAATCCGAATCCTTATAGGAAAAAATGCTTACTATCTTTGCTTCTCCTGTTTCGTTCAAATGCAACATATTGGTAACAACATTACGTGCAGACCTCATCACATCTATATTTACATCCGTAAATACTTCTCCCGAGTAATCATTATCTCTAATATCCGCATTGTAAATTGCGTATAAATCGTTACCTTTTGTAAAAAACATCGGTTTCTCATATTGTCCGCCGCCTGATTTCCATTGAGAGAAATTACCTATAGCTCTTGAAACCATTTGATTGTACAAAGGTTTGTTGTTATTGTATGGATTTACACACAAGGTATAAAAGTTACGTCCGCAATAATTGTAACTTGTAGGAACGGAAGTAGAAGTTGTTATCAATGTATAATTGTCTTCAACAACTACAACAAGATTTTCGTTCTTCAAAGGTAAAATTTGAGATATTGACCAAAAGGTTTCCTCTTTATCCAATTTGTATTCAAATGATGATGTGTTGATTATATTCTCTTGAGAAATATCAAAAGTAATGCCTGAAAACTGTTTTCGATTACCACATGCAATAAATATCTCATTACTTTTAATTTCGTACATTTCAGCTTCTCTGCAAGGAAATTTCCCTTCAATTAAATGTTCTTCCATATTGTTTTCACTTAATTTTGCAATCACAAAAGAGGTATATTCTTCTTCTTTGTCATTTCGGCGTTTTTTGTTGTAAAATTCTTCCTGCATTACCTTTGAAATAACATAAATAGACCCCGATTCATTAGGTAGTACATTTAAGGGAGCAATAACCTTTTCCTGCTCGGTAATATATTGATGTTGCCACAGCAATTCAAAATTTCTGTCAAAATAAAAAGTTCTTAAACTTGCCTTATCGGATTTTTTCTCCGATGCAAAAAGCAACAGAGCGTAATTTCCCTTATTTTTGGAAGGTATAACCATTAACGACTGTTCGCTATTTTTGCGTTTCTCAAATTCAAGCAATACATTATCCGTTTTTTCCTTTAATGTATTTTTGTCTATCTTTTTACATCGCAACTGATACATATCTCTGTCATCGTCTTCGTTGTTATAAATAACAGCAATGTCTGTTTCGGTAGTCAGTACGTGTTCAAGAGAATTACGAGGTATTTTAATGTAATCCTCATTGTAAAGTAGGACTTTACCATCCTTTACTTTCATAAACCCAAGCCTATTAAAGCGAGCCTGAAAGCCTGTTGTGGTATAATAACCAAAGGCATAAAAATCCTCTTCTTCAATAGTACCAATGTAATCATAACGAGTACCGTTATCTATCTTGTACTTGTCATTCCAGCGTACTAAATTAGTTTTCATTTCTATTGTTTGCCCGAAGCATATCATTGAAAGACTTGCAAACAAAACCGATAAAGTTATTTTCTTCATTTGTTTTCTATATTTTATAATTAAAAGTTATTAAAAGGTAAGAATGCCTACATTTATATTTACTCCAACAATGTAATTTGTAAGCAAAGATGTTCTGGCATAATCCAAAGGAACGGCTTCTTCCGGAAACAGTTTCATCATAGAATATCCGCTTGTCAGCAAACCGAATGAAATTCCCGTACCTATGGACAGACTATTTAACACAACTATTGTTTTTCCAAATTCAATTCTGAAACCAAATGTAAAATCATTTTCTTTGATTGTATTGCCAATAACATGATTGACATTCGCAGTAAATGTCCAAAAATCTGCCTGTAACTTGCCATAGTATCCCAAAGGGGCTTTTCCGTTAAGGTAATATTTGCCATAAATACCAAAACCCAGCATATTGATTGTTGATTTCAAAAAAGACTGTCTCTCAAAGTTATTAGTGTTATAGTAATCGTCGGGTTGAAACTTCAAACTCTCAAATTGGACACTTGCACCCAGCATCCAATGTTTTCCAAGTACGTATTCTACACTTGGTTGGAACAAATAACTGCAACTGAATAAACTTTGAGTTGGAGAATACGCCCCTAAAAGACCTGTAGGAGAAAGACGACAATCAAACAAAACGAGTAAGCGTTTGCCGAGATAGCCATAAGGCTTATTTATGTTGTTTAATACGGAATAGGAATGAAACAATTCCTGCTTTAATTCGTCACTTGTGTTTTCGCTGGTGAAATCATCGCTTGTTTTATATATAATTCGGCTGCTGTCAAGGTCGTAGGTATAGAAGTTTAATGTACCATACTGATACGGGAACAGCCATTGATATATGCTGAATGGTAAAGCAGGTAAGTCAAAAACCGATATAATTGAGTGCAACACCTTATAAGTTTTATTTTTGCGACTGTTTGACCCTCTTTTGCTATAATTTACGAGATTTATAAATGATGTTCCTAATTTGTTACTCACATTTTCTATGTCATAACTTTCAAAAGAAACACTCGGATAAGTATTCAAACTATTTGAATAATCATTTAAACGACTAAGTACCTGATAAGAACAGGGCAAAGTTTTGTCGTTGCATGAGATGATAAAAGTTCTATCAAATCCGCAGCGTTTTGCAATGCTTTTAATATGCTTTTCAAAACTATGTGAGTAAGTAACGGTAATATCATCCGTTTGAAACAGAGTTTTGGATTCCCGTTTTTTTGTTATGTAAGGATTTAGGACTACCAAACTGTTAGTATTTATGTTTATTGAAGGCTTATTGGACAGATAAGCAATGAGATTTGCTGCAGATTTTTTTTCATTTTCCAATAAAGCATTGTTGAAGGCGGAAATAAAATCCGCATTTTGTTTCAAATCAACGAGCATATAATTTTCAACCTTAAAATCTTTTTGAGGTAATACTTTTTGATTTGCTTTTAATTTGTCGTATTTAGACTTGTTATCATTTACATTTGCGGAAGTATTTTCTTCAATGGCTTCTCCATAGCGATAATCACTGAATTTATTAAGCGAGTTTAATGTTTTTGAAGTACTCAAATATTTAATTAAATCATTAAAAACAAGATTCAAATATTTGTTTTTTCTATCCGTTTCCAGCATTTGCCATACTGTTCGCAAGGATAAAATGGCACATTCATTCTTTGTAATTTGCTTAAAGAAATGTACAATCCGTTGAAATTCACCTTCAACATTATTTTTATTGATGTCAATAAGCGAATAATTACCTGTATTTTTTGCAGTCGCAATTTCGTATAAAGCAGCCACCTTTGCAACTTCCAAATACTTGCTTGCATCTCCCTGTTTCTGTAGTACAAATATATTATAATATGCTTTCAAATAATTATCATTCATTATTTGTTCGCGGATCACTTCATAACGAGCAATACGCCTGTGTGCAAGAAAATTATCCGCAACTTGCGGCTTTGCTGTATCGATTAAATTTAACAGCCGCTGCATTGCAAAACGTCTTGCCGCCAAATTCGGATGTGTTGAAAAGGTATCCACTGCATTTTCAGTTGATGCAACAGGCGTAGTATTCTGTAGAAAATACTTATTATCAAATTGAAAACAGTTTGCCACTTCTACATCCGTTCTGTCAAAATGTTCTTCGTCAAAAGGCAAATTTCCAAATTCTAAAACATCATAAACCCCCATTATTGCCCCATGTTCATAAGAACTTTTCTTATAAAATCTTTCAAACGCCAGACTATCCGCTTCTAATTCTTTTTCTCGCGAAAGTACATGATGTTTTAAAAAATCCTCTATCACATTAAGTTTTTCTTTTGTTTTATCCTGTGGAATTCCGTGTTTAAGAACATAATGGGAAATCTCATGAGCAATCACAAAAGCCACTTCTGCCTCATTTTGGCACTGGGCTAACAAACCGCAATTCACAAATACAAAACCGTCCGACGTTGAGAACGCATTTGTTGTTTCATCTTTCAGGGCATAGATTTTCACTTCCTTTCGCAGATTCACATCATTTGCAAGTAGGACATCTGTTACGGAATTCAAATACATGGTAAGATCGTCTCCATACAGTATTTTCCCTGACATTAACAGTTGTTTAATATAATTATTCTCTTCTTTATGATACTTTGTTTCGGCTTGCGATCCGTCTGCATTATATCCGCTGATTATATTGTTAAATTCGGCTGGCATTTCCCCCTGTGCTTCAAGTCTGAACCATTGAGGCGGCTCGTTGTTTTGAGCATTTGAAATTGCGGTATTTACATATAAAAAGATTAAAATAAGTAATGTTTTTTTCATATTTTCTTCCTAATTAACGGTGCAAAGATACAAAATTTAATAAATAAGATATAATGCAAAAAAATTACTAAACACAATGCAAAACACTATGTAGTTACCTTACCTGTTGTCATAACTTTATCCTCTATTCCTGAAATCAAATTCTGTAAGTCTGCAAGCAAAATACCAAACATATTTGCAGCATTTCCATTGAACAAAAAAGTATTACCTTTTGGTAGTTTCAAAAAAAGTTGTACCTTTGCAATCGTTTAAATGTATTAGATAAAATGAAAGTTATAAGTAAAATTATTATTATTTGTTCTGTTATTGTTCAGTTAATGTCTTGTGAAGGTTTTAATTGTGGGGAAGGAGTTGTTTATGACTCTGTGTCTAAAATACCTATTGATAATGTAAAATGTAAAGTTTTGACTGGTTCTCAGATACAGTATTCAAATAATGAAGGACATTATGAGGTGTGTAATGAAATAGAGGGGTGTATGCCTGATTGCAAAGATATAAAAATTGAATTTTCAAAACAAGGATATAAAACCAAAATTGTAACTAATCCTTCTAATGATACTATTTATTTGGATAAAGATTAAAATCATTATGAATAAATACAAAAAAATTCCTTCGTTAATTTTTATTGTTCTTATATTTGTGTCATGTGATTGTCTTATACGCGTACAAGGAACAGTAATTGATATGGAAACAAAACTTCCTATTGATAAAGTAAGTATAAGTGTAATAAAAAAAACTCATATAATTTATACAGATAGTCTTGGAAATTTTGAATTGACGTCAATGTCTGGCGGTTTGTTTGGTTGTCCAAATATTGTTGTATCTTTTGAAAAAGAAGGATATAAGAAAGTGTCTAAAAAAATATAAGAGTTGTACGAATGATACTATTTATTTGCAGAAACAATAATGTTTTGGATTCGGTGTTACCATTACAAAAGATTGATTATCACCAATTCAAATAAGGGGAAAATGAAATCAAATTACAGAAATCTATGATCAAATTCCGGCGTTCTATAATTTGATTATAATTTTCTATAATCAAATTACAGTTTGCTATAATCAAATTCTGTAAGACTGCAAACAAAATACCAAACATATTTGCAGCGTTTCCATTGAACAAAAACAGTATTACCTTTTGGTAGTTTCAAAAAAAAGTTGTACCTTTGCAGCCGCTAAACAAGGCAGAAAAACTCCTTAAATTGTCTATAACCTAAAATATACTTCTAATTACTTGATATTGTAATATATCCGACAGAGCAAAGATGCGTATTCCAAGTTCTTTTAGCATGCTATAAGTTTTCCGTATACATAGCCTAAATGTTATGCAACGGTGCATAAAGTATTATAATGTGTTCTTATAATTTTGTTCATAGAGGAAACAAAAGAACAAAAGGTTTCTTTTTATCGCCCATGTGATTTGCACCATCAGCCTTATTTGTCTGTGCAGTTACTTATTTTACTCTCTCGGCATATTCGCCTGTACGGGTATCAACTTT
>JAISTG010000018.1 GCA_031272705.1 Bacteroidales bacterium
CGAAAAATAAATGACTTTCGCAAGTTTTTTGCGAATTATTTTTCACATTATTTTGTTTTATACTTCGTATCATTTGATTTACATTTTATTGTTTTTATCGGCTGCAAAGGTACAAAAAATATTAATGCCACCAAATTATTTGTAATAAAAAGTTCAATTTTTTCTTTTGATATATCATTTTGTTCTTTTTTTACGTTTATATTATTATTAACGAAAAAACACATTACAGATGACAAAGATACTTTGGATAGACGACGAAATGGAATTGCTTAAACCGTATGTTATATTTTTGGAAACAAGGGGTTATAGCGTTGTCCCTGCCATTGACGGCAACGAAGCAATGGAGGTATTGAACAGAGAAACCGTAGATATTATTTTTCTTGACGAAAATATGCCCGGAATGTCGGGCTTGGATGTTCTAATGATGATTAAAGAAAAGTATGCCACAATCCCTGTTATTATGATAACTAAAAGCGAAGAAGAACAGATAATGGAACAGGCTATCGGCTCAAAAATATCCGATTATTTGATAAAACCCGTCAATCCCAATCAAATTCTGCTTGCCTTAAAAAAACATTTGGATTCGGGACAACTTATAAGCAGCGTATCAACAATGACATATCAACAACAGTTCAGGGAAATAGATATGCGATTAAGGGAACGGCTTAACGCTTCCCAATGGATAGATATTTATAAAAAACTTGTGTATTGGGAGATAGAACTTGCCGATTCCGCCGACCAGAGCATATTTGAAGTATTGAAACAACAAAAAGACGAAGCCAATAATCTGTTTTGCCGTTTTTATGAAAGGAATTATGAGGATTGGCTTAACGGTACTACCGAAGACCGTCCCGTACTGTCGCATCTTGCCTTAAAGGAGAAACTTTTCCCTTTGCTCAAGACAGATAAGCGACCTGTTTTTTTAATAGTTATAGATAATTTCCGTTTTGACCAGTGGAAATCCCTGCAACCTTCCATAGAACAACTGTTACATACGGAAAGCGAAGACATTTATTATTCTATTTTGCCGACAACAACTCAATATGCACGGAATGCCTTTTTTGCAGGCTTAATGCCAAGTGAAATAAAAAAGAAATATCCTTCTTTGTGGTTGGACGAGGATGTTGAAGGCAATAAAAATGATAATGAGCATACTTTCCTGCAAGAAAATCTTAAAAGATATAGTTTGAACTTAAAGACTTCCTATCATAAGGTATTGAATGTTAATTATGGTATGCGAATGATAGATATTCTGCCTAACTTCCTTCAAAACGATTTGAATGTTATTGTTTATAATTTTATAGATATGCTTTCTCACGCCCGCACGGAAAGTGATATTGTAAGGGAACTTGCTGTTGATGAGAAGGCTTATCGTTCCGTAACACAGACTTGGCTTGAACATTCGCCGCTGATAGAAGTTTTGCGGTTTTTAAGTAACAAGGACTGCCACGTCTTTATAACTACCGACCACGGTTCGGTAAAAGTAGACAGACCGATTAAGGTAAAAAGCACCAAAGACGCATCTAATAATTTGCGTTACAAGGTTAGCCGCCTCCTTGACTACAATCCCAGAGAGGTTTATGAAGTTAAGGATTGCTCAAAGATTTATTTGCCTAAACTTTCCATTACTTCACCTTTTATCTTTGCACGTTCCAATGATTTCTTTGCCTATCCTAATAATTACAATTACTATGTTTCTTACTATATGAATACGTTTCAGCACGGAGGAATATCAATGGAAGAAAACCTTGTTCCGTTCATACATCTTACGGGCAAACAGGATTAGGCAGCAATGACCTTTATTTTAATCTTTTATGGTGTTTAGTAAATAGGAAACTTGATTATAGCGTCATATAATTTGATTTGGCTACGTAGACCTAAATGATCGGGAATGCAAAACGCTATTTATGATGATCAAAGCGTTATAAAGGACTGACAATATCTGTTTTTTTATTTAAGCAAATCTATTTCCTGTTTAAGCAATTTTTGTGCCTGTTCTACGGGAGAAACAGAGGAAGTCATTTTTTGAAAGACTATTGCTGAGAAATCAGTAGGTGTCAGCGATTTATCTGCATTGGAAGAGGCTACGGAATTGATTAAAGCAATGGTTTCTTCCTTTGCCTGCTTTACTAACGTCCATGCCTGCTCGGAAACATAGAGTTGCTGCGACAAATTGTACTCAAATTCATCTCTTATGTTCTTTAACATCACGTCTTTAAGCAATGACGTGTCCATTCCGTACTGATAACACCTTATAACCAAATTTTCAGGTTTTATTCTCTCCAAAAACATTACCAAACGTTCATAAGCCTGTAATTTTACAGGAGTTAGCAACTTTGTTATCTCACTCTGTTGCGTTTTTTTCAACTCCAATAGTGAGCGTTTGGTGTTATCGTTAATCATTTGTTGCGTAAGTTTGTAAAAATAATAGCCTGCACACGCCATTATCACAACTCCGCCAATGCTAATAATAATTGATTCTACTATCATAATATATTAAATTTAGTCTATTTTCAAAACAGCGAGGAAAGCCGACTGAGGAACTTCCACATTGCCTATTTGACGCATACGTTTCTTGCCTGCCTTCTGTTTTTCAAGCAATTTACGCTTACGGGTTATATCTCCACCATAACATTTTGCCGTTACGTCCTTGCGAACCGCCTTCACGGTTTCCCGTGCAATGATTTTAGAGCCAATGGCAGCCTGTATGGCTATATCAAATTGCTGACGCGGAATGAGTTCTTTTAGTTTTTCGCACATTTTTCTTCCTAATGGATAAGCATTGTCAAAGTGTGTAAGGGTAGAAAGAGCATCAACAGGGTCGCCATTAAGCAATATCTCAAGTTTTACAAGTTTTGCGGGTTTGAAGCCGCAATAGTGATAATCAAAAGAAGCATATCCCTTTGATATTGACTTCAATCGGTCGTAGAAATCAAAGACAACCTCTCCCAAAGGCAACTCAAAATTCAACTCTACTCTGTCGGTAGAAAGATAATTCTGCCCTTGCAATTCGCCACGCTTGCCAATACAGAGAGTGATAATTTGTCCTATGTAATCACTCTTTGTGATGACGGAGGCTTTAATAAAAGGCTCTTCAATGAAATCAATATAGTTGGGTTCGGGTAAGCCACTTGGGTTATAGACATCAAATACTTCTCCTTTAGTATTATGAACCTTGTAATTGACATTTGGAACGGTGGTTATGACTTCAAGATTAAACTCACGAGAAAGCCGTTCCTGCACAATCTCCATGTGTAACAGACCAAGGAAACCGCATCTGAAGCCAAAGCCGAGAGCCGCTGACGACTCAGGTTCAAAGGTTAGCGAAGCGTCATTGAGTTGTAATTTTTCTATACTCGCCCTTAATTCCTCATAATCGTCCGCATCAACAGGATAAATGCCTGCATAAACCATCGGCTTTACGTTTTCGAAACCCTCAATTGCCTTTTCGCACGGATTTTCTACCGAAGTAATTGTGTCTCCTACCTTTACCTCGCTGCTGGTTTTGATTCCGCTTATGATATATCCAACATCGCCTGCCTCCAAACTCTCTTTGGCAATGAGATCCAAGCCTAATACGCCTACCTCTTCCGCATTGTATTCCTTATTATTAGAGAAAAATTTCACCTTCTCTCCTTTACGCATCTTCCCATTGAAGACACGAATATAACCAATGATACCTCTGTAAGAATTAAATACGGAATCAAAAACCAAAGCCTGCAAAGGAGCATTGCTTTTACCTGATGGCGGCGGCACAAGAGTAACTATTGCTTCAAGGATTTGCTCTATGCCCAGCCCGTTCTTTCCACTTGCAGGAATAATATCTTCTTTTTTACAGCCAATGAGGTCAATTATCTGTTCGGAAACCTCTTCTGCCATAGCCGAAGCAAGATCCATTTTATTCAAAACGGGTATTATAGTAAGGTCATTTTCTATTGCTAACCAGAGATTTGATATTGTTTGAGCCTGAATGCCCTGTGTGGAATCCACAACCAACAAAGCCCCTTCGCAAGCCGCAATAGACCGCGATACTTCATAAGAAAAATCCACATGACCGGGGGTATCAATCAGGTTCAAACAGTATTCCGTGCCGTTGTGTTTGTATTTCATTTGAATGGCATGGCTTTTTATGGTTATTCCTCGTTCTCTTTCAAGTTCCATATCGTCAAGTACTTGCTCTGCCATTTGACGTTGCGACACGGTATTGGTATATTCCAGCAGTCTGTCAGCCAAAGTGCTTTTTCCATGGTCAATATGGGCTATTATACAGAAGTTTCGTATGTTGTTAATCATTGATTTGTCTCTTTATTTGCAGTTTTTTATCTATGTTTTCGGCACTGCAAAGATACACATTTTTCTAAAATTGATACAAAACAACATAATAATCAACCAAAATGAGAAAAGAATTTCCTGAAATCAAATTCCGGCGCGCTAGAATTTGATTATAGAACGCTAGAATCAAATTACAGAATTCTATAATCAAATTCTAGCGTGCTGTAATTTGATTCTAATTTTCCGTAATCAAATTTCAGGAAATTATAAGACAATTTGGGCATTATGTAAAAAAGTATTACTTTTGCAAACTCAAATTGTAAAAAAATGAAAGAATACAAAATCAATTTCGGAGGAAATAACAACTCCCCAAAACAAAAAGGGTTTTGGACAAAAGTTATTGTTATGACGCTGGCTATTTGGATTACCTGTCTGATATTTCCTTCCATAGTAACAGGAGATATATTGGGGGCGCTCCTTGCAGCAATCATTATCAGTTTATTAAATTCCTTCCTGCGTCCTTTGCTGACTATGATTTTTATTCCGCTGATTGTGGTAACGTTTGGCTTTTTTTATGTAGTTATAAACGTAATAATAGTACTTTTAACGGCTGCTTTACTTCCCAATTTCAGCGTTAATGGATTCTGGGGTGCGGTAGGATTTATAATAATTGTAAGTGCTGTCAGTTGGTTGCTTGATATGCCTGCACGCTATAACCGTAAGAATGAACCGAAACAGGAAAAAGAACCTGAATTTACTAATTATGAAGATGTCAGTAACGACAACGACAACGACAAAAAAGATTAAGCAATGCTGGAAATAAAGACCATCAATGAACTTATTGCATTTTGTGAAAACGTAAAAAAGGAAGGAAAAACCAAAGGCTTATTACCAACTATGGGAGCGTTGCATGAGGGACATTTGTCTTTGTTGCAGCGTGCCAAAACGGAAAATGATGTTGTTATTTGCAGCATTTTCGTTAATCCTGTTCAGTTTAACAACAGGGAAGATTTGGAAAAGTATCCGCGTGATTTGGAAAAGGATTTACACATCTTGGAAGAGAATGGCTGCGATGTTGCATTTACGCCTTCGGAAGAGGAAGTTTATGCGATAGAACCTGCTGAAAAATATGATTTTGGCAAGTTGGAACAGGTTATGGAAGGCGTTGCACGTCCCGGACACTTCAATGGTGTGGCTACAATCGTAAAACGTCTTTTTGATTGGACACAAGCCGACCGTGCTTACTTTGGAGAAAAAGATTATCAGCAGGTTATAATAATTAAAGACTTGGTTCGGCAGTTTGCAATCCCGACAAAAATAGTTGTCTGTCCAGTTTTCCGTGATGCGGATGGCTTGGCTACATCGTCAAGAAACCAAAGGCTGTCGGCAGAAAAGCGTTCCATTGCACCTAAAATCCATCAAATACTTCTCAAATCGGCATCCTTCACCGATACTCTTTCACTTTCGCAGATAAAAAACTTCGTTATAAATGAATTCAAAATGTATAAGGATTTTGAGTTAGAGTATTTTGAGATAGTAGATGACCAAAGCCTTCAACCCGTTTTGAACAAAGACAGCAATGGAATAGTAGGTTGCGTTGCCGTATGGCTTGATGGAGTGCGATTGATTGATATTCAGCGTTATTATTAGTATCATGTACAGATTTATTGTGGCGGTTTGCTTTATTTTGTTGCTTTTTGGCTGCAATGAAGAGGGCGTTTCAATTAAGGAAGGCGACCTTTTATTTCAGGCAAATGAACCTTCACAACTCACCAAAGCCATTGAAGGAGCGGGCGTTGGCTATAACGGACTTACCTTTTCTCATGTTGGGATTATATGTATTGACAATAGTGATACTAATGTGATAGAAGCCGTGCCTGAAAAGGGAGTTGTGATTACGCCTTTGCAGAAATATCTTTCGCAATCGGCAAAAAAACAGGACGGAACGCCATTTGTTTATGTTGCTCGCCTGTTACCTGAATACGAAAACCTTATTGACGATGCCATAACAAGGGCTAAATCGTTGGAAGGCAAGCCTTACGATAGTGTTTTCCTGCCTGATAATGATGCTTACTACTGTTCGGAATTGGTTTATAGCGTTTTCCTTGACCGAAACGGCAACCCGATTTTTGAATCTGCCCCTATGAGTTTCAAAAACAAGATTACCAATGAGTTTTATCCTGCATGGGTTGAGTTTTTTTCTCATTTGAATATGCCGATTCCCGAAGGTGTTATCGGCACAAATCCTAACGATATGTCAAGGTCAGGAATTATTGAGTTAAACCCTTTATTTACAGATACAAAATAAGGTTATCTGTTATGTTTTACCTGTTTTGCGTTTCTAAAATCAAAATTACAGCGTGCCGGAATCAAATTATAGAATTCTGTAATCAAATTACAGAACGCTAGAATTTGATTATAGAATTCTATAATCAAATTCTAGTACGCTATAATTTGATTCTAATTTTCCGTAATCAAATTACAGTTTCTTAAAGAACGATAAGCACTTTTTGTAAATGGAATAACCGTGAAATAAATTAGCGTTTAAACTATTCCTTGTCAAGAAATATAGTACAAAATCACTATTTTTGGGTATCTGATTGCTTTGATTAAAGCAATAATTTTGCATTCTCAAATTTTGTTATAAGTGATGAAGAAAATTATACGAAATACCTCCTTATTTATATTGATGTTTCTGTCCATTAATACTCTGGGACAGAAAACGGTATCAAAGCAAACGGCTGATGCATTTAGCCGTTTGGCAGTTGAATATAACGGACGAATTTCTACAATCGGCACTCTGGCAAGAGATTTCACACAAAAAATAACTGGAAAGACAGAATACAATAATTATAATGCCGTTCAGGTGTTTTGCGGGTGGCTTTTCTTCCCGCAGGACTGGGAAAATGAACCGATGATACACTTGAAAAACAAAGCGATACAAAAAAAACTCGGAGTAAAAAACCGTCTTGCTTTAACGGATTTCTTTTACCCTGAAGGGGCTTACCGATTGCCTTATTTGGGTTTGGAAATGACGGACAAGAGTGTTGTTGAGGCTGACGAAAAAGTAAATATAATCCTTGACGTTCAAAGAGGTAGGTGTCTTAAAATTTTCCCTTACAATAACAAATGGCTGTCGTTAGATGACAGATTAGAGGATGTGCAAAGCGAAGACACAATTTTCATAGCCAATATAATACCTCTGCTTGCCGAACAAATATATGAAGGAAATGAAATTGAGATTCAGCAAATTATAACAAAGATTGCAAAATTTCAAACTCAAAGAGTCAATAGCAAAATATCGGTTGCAAAAATCAAAATGGAGACTGCCTACAATAAATTAAACATAGTAGATATTATATTCAAAATCAACATTATTATTGCTTTAATTGCCTTCATTGATTTAATGTTTGCAAGGATAAAAAGCAGGAAACATAATCGCATAATAAAGTTTTTAGTAGCCTTAACCGTTATTGTATCATTTCTTTGGCTGACGGTAATGCTTGTATTTAGGGGTTGGATTTCCGGACATTTGCCTATGAGTAATGGATATGAAACCATGATGTTTTCAAGTTGGATTATACTTCTTTTATCGTTGATTCTGCATAAACAGGAGGTTTTTTTTACCGGGGGGCTTTTTATTTCAGGGATTGCACTTTTAGTATGCTACCTGTCGGGATTAAATCCACAAATGACAAATCTCGTTCCCGTACTGCAATCTCCGTTATTAAGTATTCACGTGAGCCTTATAATTATTTCCTACTCGCTTCTGGCTTTTTTAACTTTCAATTCCATTATTTCTCTTCTGCTGAAGGTTATCACAAAAGAATATATCCACGATTTGAAATTAACAAAGACCATTTTGCTTATAGCCGTTCTTTTGCTTGGTTGCGGGATATTTGTCGGTGCAATTTGGGCTAATAATGCATGGGGAAGGTATTGGGGCTGGGATCCAAAGGAAGTATGGGCGTTAATAACGTTCCTTGTCTATGGTATTGCGTTGTATGACAAGAGACTTCCCTTCTTTCGTGAGCCTTTCATATTTCATATTTATATGCTTTTAGCCTTCCTTACGGTATTGATGACCTATTTCGGCGTAAGCATATTCCTTGGCGGTATTCACAGTTACTAAAAAATTATAAAAAAGATGAAAAAGCAATTTCTTATTATTACAATTCTTTTGCTTGGCGTTTTGTCGGTATGCTCTCAAAACATAGTTCGGCAGGACAGCACAGCAAACAAAGATAACAAAACCATCTTTTCGCGTCTGCAACTCGGCGGCTACGGAGAGGCTATTATGAGTCGTTTCTTTTACAGTGACAATTATAAACGTTACAGTAATGCCACATTGTATAAAGACGATAATGGCTACGGACAGGTTGATATTCCTCATGTTGTTTTCTATATTTCTTACGATTTCGGCAAAGGCTGGAAAATGTCTTCGGAAGTGGAATTTGAACACGGCGGAACAGAATCTGCGGTGGAGATAGAGATGGAAGAGACCGGCGAATACGAGAGCGAAATAGAACGTGGCGGAGAAGTTGCTATTGAACAATTTTGGCTTGAGAAGTCATTTTCCAAAGCGGCTAATCTACGTATGGGACATATTATAGTTCCCGTTGGAATAACCAATTCATACCATTTTCCTACGGAGTTCTTTACTACCTTTCGTCCTGAAAGCGAGAGTTCCATTTTGCCTTGCACTTGGCACGAAACAGGGATTAGTTTTTGGGGAAAGACAGATGGTTGGCATTACGAGGTACAATTTATCGCCGGTTTGGACGCCGACCGCTTTGGGAGTCAAAACTGGATAAAAGGAGGTGCCGGTTCGCCTTATGAATTCAAACTCGCAACAGCATACGCAGGTGCTTTTCGTATAGAAAACTATTCTCTTATAAAAGGTTTACGACTCGGCATCAGCGGTTATCTTGGCAATAGTGCCGCTAATAGCCTCAAAAAAACCAATTATGCAGATGTAAAAGGTACGGTGGCTATCGGGGATTTTGACTTTGAATACAAGAGCAGAAATTTCATTGCTCGTGGGAATATTATTTACGGTCATTTAAGCGATTCCCAACGCATTACGGCAATCAATTTAGCTTCTCGCAATAGTTCGCCTTCGCCAAAAACGCCTGTTGCTTCCGATGCGATGAGTATAGGAGTTGAATGGGGTTTTAACATATTCCGTTTATTGCCGTGTCTGCGTCATAGTGAGCATAAACTATTCTTTTTCAAACGTTATGAATACTATGATTCTATGTTCAAAGTTGCAAAGGGCGTTTTGGACAACGATTGTTGGGAGAGACAACAGATAACCATCGGGTTTAACTACTTTCCAATCAAGGACATCGTTATAAAGGCTCAGTGGTCAAGCAGAATTTTCAACGATAAATACAATAACGAAAATACCATATCCGTAGGCATTGCGTACAGCGGTATGTTTATAAGATAAGACTATGAAAGACTTATATATATCAATAAAAAGTTTGGTAAGGTCTCTCGGAGTTTTGCGGTCTTACCAAAATGAAATTCTGTCCTACCGATTTGAAAAATTGTCCTACCGATTTGAAAAATTGTCCTACCCGAAAGTTTTAATATGTAATATGTAATAAATAAATAGATAAATAATAATTAAATTTCACTTAGTATGAAAAAAATAAACACAAACGGAAAAAACACAGAATCCCCCGCGAAATCCGTATTGAAAAATATGGTACTCGCAATGACCGTCCTTATGCTTGCAGCCACAGCCTCAAGTTGTAATGACGACGAAGAAGACATTGCAGATGTATCCTCTTCGCAGTTAAAGGCAATCGTGAATCAGTATGTCAATAACACGGTTATTGCTACCTATCGCCTTCTTGCCGACAACGCAATGGATTTACAGCAAGCATGCAGCGAACTTTATCTAAATCCAACGCAAACCAATGCGGATTATGCTTGCAGTAAATGGATAGCAGCCCGTAAATACTGGGAAGAAAGCGAAGCCTTCCTTTATGGACCGGCTTCAACCTATAGCATTGACCCGCATATTGATTCATGGCCACTTGACCAGCAGCAACTCAATAATCTGCTTGCTAACCAGTATGCAATGTCGCAAATGAGTGCCGATTATCTTGCAGCCAACTGCGGGTATGGGTTATTGGGATTTCACGCTTTGGAATATGTACTTTTCCGTGACGGACAGCCCCGCCCGATTTCACAAATTCCAACTACAGAACTTAATTATGCAAAAGCAGTTGCCGAAGACCTCTGCCGCCAATGTATAAGGCTTGAAGCAAGTTGGGCAGGAATGAGCAAAATATCCGTCGAAAAACAGCAGATACTTGAAGATTGCGAACTTGAACCCGATATGAATTACGGCGAAATCCTTATCAATGCCGGACAATCGGGCTATACTCTCTTCAGAACCCTTAATGCTGCTATAAGTCAGATATTGATGGGTTGTAGCGATATAGCGGACGAGGTTGGAAATACAAAGATTGCCGACCCTGTCGCATCAGGTAATGTACTTGATGTTGAGAGTTGGTACAGTTGGAATTCCATAGCCGATTTTGCGGATAACATAAGGGGCATAAGTTATGTCTATAACGGCGGACGACCTGAAAACTCCAACTCTTATTCGGTATCTTCTTACATTTCGTTTATAGATCCTTCTTTGGATGGAAAGATACGTCAGGCAATTACGGATGCAATTTATGAGATAGAAAATATGCCCGCACCATTTAGAAATCACCTTACGGAAACGGAAACTAATGCTGCAAAACAAGCATGCCAAAAATTGCAAGCCTTATTGGATGATGCGATGGATATTATTAACTAAAACAAATCTATAAATATGAAAAAACATCTTATTTTTGTAAGTCTGCTGAACATTTTTATTGCTACAGCCTGTCGTAATGACTCCGAAGATACCGCTCCTGATACCACATCTCTTTCAGAGGAATACTATGCAGGGGGAAAACTCGGCACAACATTTAACGAAACCACCATGGCTTACGAACAGCCTACTCCTGCTGTTGAACGTAGCGGTATGATGGTTGATTTCCGCAGAGGAGAATCGCTTTTTGAACAGATCTTTGTTACGGATTCCGCAACGGGAATACCTGGTAAAGGATTGGGTCCTGTTTATGTACGGTCTTCATGTATAGCCTGTCACCCGGGATATGGACATGGCAGACGTGTAACAACTTTCAACAGCAATGAACAGGGTAATGGTTATCTACTTTGCATATATCACGATGACGGAACACTTTACAGTCAGTTCACAGGAATGCCTCAAACCCGTGCCGTTGCTCCTTATGTTGCTCCTATTAACGAAAGCGGCATTAGCATCCAGTGGTTAAACTATACAGATGAGTATGGAAATCGTTATCCCGATGGAGAACAGTACGAACTCATATATCCGCAGGTGTCTATTGCACAAAGCGCCATATTATTTGACGATGTAAATGTTACAAACGACTTCAATGTTTCCATAGAATCCACTATTGGCATATACGGAACAGGTTTGCTTGATGCCATTGATGATGCCGATCTGATAGCAGAGGCTACCGCTCAACAGGCACGAGGTTATTGCGTAGGACAACTTGGTAATATGATAACCGATCCGGATGGTACTACTCACCCCGGTCGTTATACTTACGGTTTGACAAGGGGTACTTTGCAGAATGGACCGGGTGCCAACGCAATATGGAATATCACCAACGTTACTCGCAACGACCGCCGCAGTCTTTACATTACCGGTGCATGGGCAACAAAGATGGAGCAACTTGGCATAGACACTTACGCCAACCTTATGCGTAATGATCATAACGTTGAACTGGAACGTAGCGATTATGATGCGTTTATGATTTGGCATCGCGGACTTGCAGTGCCTGCGGCGAGGAATCTTGATAATGCTGTTGTGAAACGAGGTAGGCAAATTTTCTATGAAATTGGCTGTACGGCGTGTCATAAGCCTTCTTGGACAACCGGTGCCGACAATTACAAGGGAGACCCTAATCTTACCAAAGAATTACCACGCTATCCTTATCAAAAGATATATCCTTATACTGATTTACTGAAACACGACCTTGATATGAAAAATCCGGGATTAAGAAAATGGTGTCGTACAACTCCTCTTTGGGGACGCGGATTGAGCCGGAAATGCACCGGAGCCTCAGATCATCTACACGATATGAGGGCAAGAAATTACGAAGAGGCTATTTTATGGCACTTTGGACAAGCATTGCAATCACGAGAGAAGTTTCGCAATCTTTCAAAGGCTGACCGTACGGCTTTGGTTAGTTTCCTTGAAGCAATATAATCAAAGATGAGACACTTGTTTCGTACAATTTTCGTTTTGCTTTGCTTGATAATGATTCCACTTGCAACTGCTACTTTTTTAGAACCTGCTTGGGGTACTGAAAAAGTAGCCAAAGCGTTTTACCATTCTTGGTGGCTGATGGGTCTTTGGGCTGTTGTGAGTATTATAAGTCTTTATTTGATAATCAGAAATTTCAATCGAGATAACAGCATCTTTTGTTTGCTTCATTTGGCGTTGATAATAATTCTTGCAGGTGCTTTTATAACGCATTCTTTTAGCATTAGCCAAGATGTTCATTTGCGATTGAAAGAGCCTTGCACAGGCTTACATAATCAACCTTTAACATTGGAATTACGAAATTTTGACATAGATTATTATCCTTTAACTATGACACCTCAAAACTACCATTGCACTCTGTCCATATCTCACAAAAACAAAGTAGAAACAGGAACCATTTATGTCAATTCTCCGTTGATTATTGGCAAATATCGTATCTTTCTTTCATCTTATGATATTGACAAACAAGGGGTAAGCCTCATAGTAACCTCCGACCGTTACGGCACATTCATAACGTACATAGGTTATTTTCTGTTTTTCTTTTGTTCTTTGATTTTAGTCATTCAACGCCTTGTATCAAAGTCTGTAATTTCTAAAATCAAATAATAATCATTCAAAATCAAAGAATAATAATCTGAAATCAAATAAGGTTGGTCAAAAGATGGCATCTTTTTGATAGAAAGATGCCATCTTTCTGTGGAAAACATGCCATCTTTTTATCGGAAACATGGCATGTTTTGCTCAACCAAATCAAGTTTCAGATTATTATTCTTTGATTTTGAATGATTATTATTTGATTTCCATATTTTTTTATACTTTTGCACCCTTGTATAATTTAATTGTTTAATTTTAATTCAAAGATATGTCGTTGAAATGTGGCATTGTGGGACTGCCGAACGTAGGAAAATCCACTTTATTTAACAGTTTGTCAAACGCAAAGGCGCAAGCCGCCAATTTTCCTTTTTGCACCATTGAGCCGAATCTTGGTGTCATAAGCGTACCTGACGAAAGACTTAACGTATTGGCTCGTTTGGTGAATCCGCAAAGAATAGTGCCGACCACCGTAGAAATAGTTGATATTGCCGGATTGGTCAAAGGTGCGAGCAAAGGCGAAGGACTGGGGAACAAATTCCTCGCTAACATCCGCGAATGCGATGCTTTGCTGCACGTTTTGAGGTGTTTTGATGACGAAAACGTAGTTCATGTTGATGGAAATGTCAATCCGCTGCGAGATAAGGAGATTATAGATACCGAATTGCAACTTAAAGACTTGGAAACCATAGAGACACGTTACGCAAAGGCTGAAAAGTCGGCGAAAGTTGGAGGTAATAATGAAGCGAAAGTGCAGTTTGAAGTTTTGAAATGCTATAAACAGGTCTTGGAACAGGGACGCAACGCAAGGGAAATAACCTTTGAGAAGCCGGAAGAACAAAAGGCTGCACGGGAATTATGTTTGCTGACGGCGAAACCTGTTTTATATGTGTGCAATGTTGATGAGGCTTCGGCAAAGTCGGGGAATGCGTATGTTGAAACGATACGTTGGCAGGCGGAAAAGGAGGATGCGGAAATTCTTATCGTGGCTGCGAAAATTGAAGCGGACATTGCGGAACTGGAAACTTACGAAGAAAAGACTATGTTTTTGGAAGAGTTGGGGCTAACGGAGAGTGGCGTTGTGCGATTGATAAAAGCGGCTTACAAATTGTTGAATCTGGAAACTTTTTTGACCGCCGGACCTTCCGAAGTGAGGGCATGGACATTTATAAAGGGCAGTAAAGCACCGGTTTGTGCGGGAGTAATTCACTCCGACTTTGAAAAGGGATTCATACGTGCCGAAGTAATAAAGTATAACGATTATGTGCGACTTGGAAGTGAGCAGGCGTGTAAGGAAAACGGCAAAATGTCGGTTGAAGGAAAGGATTACGTTGTTCGGGACGGAGATATAATGCACTTCCGCTTTAATGTGTAAAAATTTATCTATCTTTGCACTCCATAAATTCGAAATATCATATAAATATGACAGGAAAAATTAAAATTCCAATAGCATTAAACGAAATTTGTTCGTACTTACAGAGTGAGTGTGTTACGTTATCCAAATACTTTGAAGACGGAAGGGTAAATGCTTCCTTAAATGAAGATGAAATTATTAAAGTTATACGCAAACGCTACGATATATCTGTGCCTAAAATCAGGGCTTGGTATGATTTTGCCATTGAAGAAAAAGATTCTTTTATTCCTGTAAATATCAAGGTTACAGATACAACGCACGCTGACAATCTTAACTGCAAATTAATGTAGTATGAAAAAAATAATTGATTTAATCATAGATGTGTTAGAACAAGCTGAACTGCCTCTCGTACATAAAACAATATGTTATAGAATAAGCCAACACGCAGATATTAACAAATGCGAAGAATATAATAGAGTAAAAGTTCCAACTTCGGCAGTAGCAAGATGTTTAACTAAATATACAACAGGTACAAATCCTATTATTGGAATAATGGACGAAGAGCATGCTTCTTTTAGAAAATATTATTTATTGAATAAAGATTATAATTATTCTATTTTAAGGGAAATAGATTTGCATCCTTGTTTAGTAATGTTTATTAGAAAAAAATTTGGCGTATATGCAAAAACTATTCAAGCAACAAAAATAATCAAGCGAACTGAAAAGAGTATGACTTGGACAAATCCGGACATTGTTGGCATAAATCCTATTATATTAAATTGGAATCCTTTTTTTCAACAAGAAGTTGAAAAACTAGGTATATTTTCAAATAAAGTAATGCTATTTTATAGTTTTGAATTAAAGTTGAAGATAGATAAATCAACGTTAATTGCCAATTATTTTCAAGCAGTTTCAAATTCAAGTTGGGCAAATTTTAATTATTTAGTTGTAGGAGATTTGGATAAGAGCGTATCATTTATTGAAGAATTAAAGAGATTAAATAAAGGTTATGGTATAGGAGTAATTAAACTTAATATGGAAAATCCAGTTGAAAGCGAAATAATTGTGGAAGCCAGAGAAAATGAGAATGTAGATATAAATTTTATGAATTTTTTATCTACTTATAATCAAGACTTTTTAGACTTTATGCAAGAATGTTTATCTATATTGAATACAAAAAAAATTAATTTGAAATCATTTGATAAATAAATATGACTTATACTATTGTAGAATATATTGATGGATTTGTTATTTATTGTGGTTGTGAGAAAAATACTAATTTCTTTTGAGTATGATAAATATGATTTGATTGTTTATGCTATTTGTGGCTCAAATAAATTAAATGTCCAAAAGTGCAATTACAATTATTGTGAATGTGAATAAAAACTTGATAACGTTAATTGGTATGAGTTAGGCTTTGTTTGTGACGGACGTTACATTTTTTCGCAACGTAGTTTGGAAAATTCGCCTTTACCGAGTGCCTTTGTCAGTTATATTTATCAAAACATGTTATTATAGTTGCTCAATATGCAAAAATTAAGTAAGGATTATGTTGTTCAGGACGGAGATATAATGCATTTCCGCTTTAATGTGTAAAAACGGAAGTGAGTTTATAAACCGTAAAGTAAAACATCCGGGAATACAAAAAAGAAAATACAAATTGTTTATAAAAATGGGCTATTGTAAAAATAAATTTTGTCAAATCAAATAAAAGTTATATCTTTGCAAACTCAAATAAACGGCTCCATAGCTCAACTGAATAGAGTACCTGACTACGGATCAGGCGGTTGCAGGTTTGAATCCTGCTGGAGTCACCAAGCAAAAAAGAACTTGTAATTACATTTTACGGGTTCTTTTCCTTTTATGGTTACCTCAAAAGTTGATTATAGAAATACAAAAGGGCATTCAGAAAGTTTCTAAACGCCCTTTTGATTAAATATAAACGAGAAAAACTTATCCCAAATATGATTTGAGAACGCTGCAATCCGTGCGGCGTAATCTCTTTATTGCTCTGTCTTTTATTTGGCGAACTCTCTCTTTTGTCAAATTACATTCCGCACCAATTTCATCGTAAGTATAGCCGTGCGGAAAGCCAATACCAAAGAACATACATACGATGTCGCGTTCCCTTTTGGTCAAAATCAGCAACGAACGTTTAATATCCTGTGTCAAAGACTCGTGCATAACTATATCATCGCTTCTTTCTCCATTCTCAGGTACGTAAATATCCATAAAATTGATGTCTTCGTCTTCAATCAAAGGAGCATCTATTGACATTGAACGGCTGTTTATGCCAAGCGTATCTTTCATTTTCTCGTACGACATGTCCATTGCTTCAGCCAGTTCTTCGGTTGTTGGGTTACGTTCAAGCCCTTGTTCGAGTTTAGCACGCTCTTTCTTCAGCCTGTTTAATGCTCCGACCTGATTCAATGGCAGACGTACAATGCGACTTTGCTCTGCAATCGCCTGCAAAATGGACTGACGAATCCACCATACGGCATAAGAAATGAATTTGAAACCCCTTGTTTCGTCAAATTTATGGGCTGCTTTTATCAAACCAACGTTGCCTTCATTTATGAGGTCGGGCAGACTTAATCCTTGATTTTGATATTGTTTTGCAACTGAAATAACAAAACGCAGATTAGCCTTAACGAGTTTTTCCAACGCCATTTGGTCACCGTTTTTTATTCTTTGAGCAAGAACAACCTCTTGTTCTGCCGAAATTAAATCCTCTTTACTTATTTCCTGAAGGAACTTATCCAACGATCCAACATTGCGGTTGGTTATTGATTTAGTGATTTTTAATTGACGCATAACTAATCTTTTTTTGTTTGTTAAGGTTTGCAAAGGTAAAACATAAGTTTGGAATTACCAAACTTTTCAATAAAAAAGTTTCAACGAGATGCCAACATTAGAGGATCATCATATAATAAACTTGCTGACCGTTAGGGTAAAAGCCTTCTATTACAACCTGTTGTCCTTTCTTTCTTTCCAAGCGTTTTATGCTTTCGGCGGTGGCAGGTTCGTTATCCACAGAAGTTATTATCAAGCCCGAACGGATACCAATGCGTCCAAGAGAGGAATTTTTTGTGCTGATCACCACTATCCCTTCGCCGTTTCGGAGGTTGTATTTGGCTGTTTCTTCGGCGGAAAGTCTGCGAAATGACGCATCAATTGCCTTAATCACGTCTCCGTTATCCACATTCTCGTCGGGAGTTCCTTCGGTGGAGAGGAGCGTAATGGTCTTTTTGGCGGGAGTATTGTTTCTTTCGTATGAGACTTCTACCGATTCGTCGGGAGAGAATTGAGCCATTAGCCCTGTGTATTCGGCATTCGTATGCACACTTCGTCCGTTGATGGCGGTTATTAGGTCTTTTTGCTTTAAGCCGGCTTTGTCAGCAGCACCGCCCTTAAAGACATTCTCTACGTATATTCCCCTCATATCCTCGGTGGTTTTGTCCATTTCACGAGTGGCGATACCAAGATATGCCTTTTGTGTTTGACCATATTTGATGAGGTCTTTGGTTACTTTACGCACGATATTTGAAGGAATGGCGAAGGAATATCCCGCAAAACTGCCCGTGGATGAGGCAATCGCCGTGTTTATTCCAATCAAATCGCCGTCCAAATTGACCAAAGCCCCACCCGAATTGCCCGGATTGACGGCGGCATCGGTTTGAATAAACGACTGGATTGGCGTTTTGCTCATGGAGTTGCCGAGAATGTTGATGTCTCTTGCTTTGGCTGACACTATGCCATGCGTTACTGTGGAGGTGAGATTGAACGGATTACCCACTGCCAAAACCCATTCCCCGACCTTTACATCGTCGGAATTGCCGAAGGGTAGGGCTTGAAGACCGCTCACGTTATCAATTTTTATCACTGCCAAATCAGCCGAAGGGTCGTTACCGATGAGCCTTGCGGAGAATTGTCTTTGGTCGTTCAGCACCACTATTATGCTGTCTGCCTGTTCGGTAACGTGGTTATTGGTGATGATGTAACCTTCTTTTGCGTCAATGATTACGCCCGAACCCGAAGTTTGATAGGCTCTTTGGCGGGGATTCATTTGAGCAAACGGGTTCATAAACAGGTCAAAGAAGTCCGCCATTGTGGGCGTTTTCATGGAGTAAAAGCACTGAATATGCACCACGGAATGCACACTTTTGTCGGCTGCTTGGGTGAAATTCGGCAGGGCATTGGCTGATTCCTGTGCGTGATTACAGGAAGCGATACCCAGAATAACTGCAAATAAAGCAGTTGTTGCATTGATTCTTATCCTTTTCATCTTTATTTTATGTGTTAAGTTTGTAAAAAATTTTCTCTTAAAACGCAACAAACGCTCATTTATTATAAGGCAAACAAAAAATATATTTTAGCCTTTTGTTGAATGAGTTTCGGCTTTAAAAATCACGAATTTTGGGGTAATTTCCGACCTGTTTGTAAGTAACTGATAATGAGTAATAAAGAAATTCGGTTCATGAAACGCCGTTTCGTGAGTCACGAAACGCCATTTCATGAGTCACGAAACGCCGTTTCATGAGTCACGAAATGGCGTTTCATGAACCGAATTTCTTTATTACTCATTATCAGTTACTTACAAATGCTCTTAAAAAAGGCTAAAAATGGGGTTAAAATTACCTGTGAATGATGTTGGAAATGTACTCAATGGCATCCACCGAACGAGGTGTTTGACAGTCCATTAACGCACTTTCAACGGGATAAACCTGTCCTTTCCTTACGGCGTTCAGGTCATTGTAGGGCGGCGTTTTAATGAAAGCGGCGTAGTCTTCCTTACGAATGAACACATAATCAGGCTGATGAGCAAACAGATTCTCCCGAGAGAACGACCAGTTTCTTGCATTCTCCGCCACGTTTTGACCGCCTGCCAAGGTGAGAATGTTATGAATGTAAGTGCCGTTTCCCGCAGAAAAATCGCCCGAAGTGCCGAAACCCACCACGTAATAGACCTTTGGACGAGGCGAATTTGGCTTTTTCATCTGTTCGGTTTTGGTTTTTACGGCGGCGATTTTAGCCTTCATGTCGCTGACGATAGCGGCTGATAATGAGTCCTTTTGAAGTATTTTCCCGAGCAGTTTTAGGGTTTCGTACGTGCCTTCTACCGTTTTGCGTTCGGGGAAAGAAACAATGGCAATGCCCGAACGCTCAATTTGCATCACAAGTTCTTTGGAAACCATTGAACCACAAAGCACTAAATCGGGTCGTAAAGCGATTATTCTCTCCGCCGAAACGTTGGAAATACCGCCCACAGATGCTATTTTTGAGACCTGAGGTTGAGGGAAAGAGCAGTAGTCGGTGCGTCCAACGAGTAGCGTATCTGCCTGTAAATCAAATATCATTTCCGTAATTCCGGGCGACAAAGAGACTATTCGCCGCAGGTCTTTTGGTATATTGACGTTGCGATTATAGTAATCTGTAATGGAGATTGAGGGTTTTATGTGTTGAGAATGAGGCTTTTCGCATCCGCAAAAGACCATAATCATTATTACAAAAGGGATAAAATGTTTCATAATTTAATTGAAAATGATGTGAGGTTTAAGGGATTCGTCGGTTATGATTTGTGCATCCACGCCAAAGAAACGCCTGATATTCAACGGAGAAAGTATGTTTTTGGTGTCGCCCTTTGCCACAAGAGAGCCGCCGTTCAGCACAAACAGATGTTGAGTATGTGCCAATGCGAGGTTGAGGTCGTGGAGAATGACAACGATAGTTCTGTGTTCCAATCGGTTAATTTGGGTTAAAAGGTTCATTATTTCCTGCTGATGTTTGATGTCCAAAGAGGAAATCGGCTCGTCCAAAAGAATAAACGGCGTGTCCTGAACCAATGCTCTGGCAATGATAATTCGTTGTAACTCACCGCCGGACAGCACTTTCACAGACGTGTTTCGCAGATCCCACGTTCCTGTTTGCCTCATTGCCCTTTCCACTTTTGCTAAATCCTCCTCAGAATCCGCCATAAGCCATCGCTTCTGAGAGGCAAACCGACCCATCATTACGATTTGATGCGCCGAGAAATCAAAGAGAATGTCGGTATGTTGCGGCACAACAGCAATTTGTTTGGCTAATTGGCGTGCGGAGTATGAGGCAATATCCTTTCCGTTTATGGTTATTGAGCCGTCGGATTTTGTGTTAAGAGTGCCTGACATACAGCGTAAAAGGGTTGTTTTTCCGCTGCCATTGTTACCTATTATGCCGTAAAATCCGCCGTCTTCAAGGCAAAGACTCACGTCATTTAACAGAATCTTGTGTCTGTTTGCTTTGTATGTGAGGTGTTTTACTTCAATCATCGTTTATCGGTTGAGGCGTTTTTTGGCGTTAAACAAAAGATATATGAATACGGGTGAACCAATCAGCGATGTGATACTTCCAATCGGTAACTCCGAAGGGGGCATCACCGTACGGGAAATAACGTCTGCCGAAAGCATAAAGAGCATTCCGCCAAGCAAGGAATAAGGTATGATGCGTCTGTTATCAGCACCCACGAGCAGCCTTACAACATGTGGAACGACCAATCCAACAAAACCGATAACGCCTGTGAAGGATACAATGACCGCAATCATAAGGGTTGAAACAAGTAAAATAATTCTTTTTGTGCGTTCAACGTTTATTCCTATTGTTTTGGCTGTTTGATTTCCAAGTAGTAAAGCATTCAAATCCTTCGCATAAAGTCCTGTAACCCCAATCCCAATGACCACAAACAAAGCCACTATTCCCGTATTTTCAAAAGTAGCAGAGGCTAATGAACCCATAGTCCAAAAGATTATCTTATCCATTGATTGATGATTTAGCACCATAAGAAGTGAAACAACGGCGGCAATAAGAAAGTTAAGACTTATCCCCGCAAGAAGTAAAGTCGTGGTATGCAAGCGGTTTCCTATGGAAGAGATACCAACGATGAGCATCACGGAAGCAAGAGCCGTCAAGAACGAAAGCCCACTTATGCCCCAGATAAAACCGTTTAATCCGGTGATTATTGCGATTGCTGCCCCCAGAGAAGCCCCTGACGAGACCCCAAGTACGTAAGGATCGCTCAAAGGATTACGAAAAATAGCCTGAAACGCAACTCCGCAAACCGAAAGCCCTGCTCCCGAAAGTACAGCAAGCAAAGTGCGTGGCAGTCTTAAATTAAAAATTATATACTGCGTGTTTTCGCTAACTTGAGATGAGCCTTTGCTACCGGAAAAAACCGATAACAACGCCTTCCACGCCTCATCTATTCCTATATCCGCAACACCTATCAAACAACTGACAAACATCAAAAGCACAAGGGCAACGATTAGTAAAACAATTATAAAATTTCCGTATTTCAAAATCCTGTTTAATATTTTTAACGGCTGCAAAGGTACAATTTTTTTATTGATTTACCGGCTTGTTGTAAAGTTCCGAAAATTTGTAATTTGATTACGGAAAATTATAATCAAATTCTAGCGTTCTGGAATCAAATTATAGAACGCCGGAATTTGATTATAGAATTCTGTAATTTGATTCTAGCGTGCCGGAATTTGATTTGGCTACGCCGAGATAAAGTTTCTGATATACTCTTATGAACTTTTGGTTTGCGGGATTATAAAAAAAGTTGTACCTTTGCAAAAATTTTAATACACAAAACGAATGAAAAAAACATTTATATTCCTGCTTGCAGCCCTTGTTATTTCGGTTGCAGCAACAGGACAGACAAATAAGGCATTGTTAGACCGGAAACGTGCCGATGCTTTGCAAAAAGCAGAAAGTTTAAGTGAAACACAAATCATTGAAAACTTTAAGAAATATCATCAAAGAAAGCCCGTACAGCATGATTTGAGCAAAATCAAAATACAAAAGGCTGAAACAAGTACAGCCGAGTCAAAAGCCGAACTTGCGGTGCCTGATAATATGATTTTCCCTAATGAGGCTGACGAGGTACAGGCTATTCTTATGACTTGGTTATACGATTCTTACACGGTGAATGGTGATAATTATGCCGAGCCAATGTTCGAAGGATTGGGCTTTGATTACTATGACGCAACTTATACGCTGGTTGATATTTACAGTGTGCCTGATGTGGCTTCCAACAGCCCTTATGCCAAACTTTTTGCTTCACTTGCAAACGGTATTCAGCAATATACACAGGTGTGGATTAACATTTGGGACGGTGCGGACTCAACTTTGATAAAAGATTATATGACTTCACGCGGTACTCCTTTGACAAACTATCGGTTCTTTATTTCTCCCGGCAACTCCTTTTGGTATCGTGATTGCGGACCTGTTGCTTTCTATTACGGCGAAGAAGACAGTATTGCCTTTATGGACTTTGAATACTACGGCGGAAGACCAATGGACGATAAACTTCCTGTGTTTATAGGTCAGCAGGCAGGCTTCCCTGTTTATACCAATACGATTGAGTATGAGGGAGGTAACATTCTGCTTGACGGAGCAGGCTCTTTATTCACTTCTTCTGCGGTTTATGACTTGAACCAGGACAATTACGGTTTATACGTTCAAGACCCGAATAATCCTTATAACTATTCCTTGCAATACAAACCTGCTCTGAGCAAAGCAAATGTTAATGATAGTCTTACACATTTGCTAAATCTCTCACGTTGTGTTGTTTTACCTGCTCTGAATTATGATGGCGGAACAGGACATGTTGATTTGTACATGGATATGTGGGATGAGAATACGTTCGTATCAACAAAGCATCCCGATGTAATGGCTAATCTGTCCGACCCTAAAAGAGTTGAAAGTAATATGGACAGCATTACGAAACTTACTTCAATGCACGGAGTCAATTATCACAACACCCGTATCCCTCTTCCTACAAAAGACGATGGTACATGGTACTCTTCGCAAACTCAATACAACAACTCTTACACCCGTTCTTACTCAAACCATACCTTTGTTAATAAAGGTATAATGCAACCCGTATTTCATACCGGAACAAGCGGATATGAGCAGGGTGATTCCGCAGCAATAGAGATTATGAAAGTTTGTTATCCGGGTTATGAATTTACGGAAATTGACGTTAGAACTTTTGATGGTTATGGTGGAGCAATACATTGTATCACTAAACAGATACCTGCGGAAAATCCTGTAAGAATTTATCATGACCCTGTACGTACATGGAATACGGCATCAGGCAATCCCGCTGTTGTAAGAGCTATCTGTCAAAACAAAAGTGGAATAGAATCTGTTACTCTTTACTATCGCAAGAAGGGAGAACAGACATGGAACAGCCAAAATATGTGGTATGATTCTTATAGTATGTGGTACGGCGCTCTTCCTTTGGAACAAAATACTGCTCAAACGATAGACACTATGGAATACTATCTTTCAGCAACTTCAAACAACGGAAAAACAATAACAAAGCCCATAACAGCATCACAAGGATTTTATTCTACGGCTTATGCTTATAATGTAGATGGCGTAGGTTTGCAATCTGCTGCTTCGATTACCGATATGCACATCGGAGAGTTTTCTCCAAATCCGTCAAACGGCAAAACAGAATTACGAATTGAAGGAGGCTTGAAATCAGACCTCGCTGTAAGAATAGTAAGTGTTAAAGGACAGGTGCTTTATTCTGATGTACTGAAACAGGGAACTGATTCGTTTGAATTAAATACGGAAAACTTCCGTTCAGGTGTTTATTGGGCTATCTTCGGACAAAATGGAAATACAACGGCTCGCAAATTAGTTGTTGTAAAGTAATAATGCTTTATGACAAGGGCAAGTCTTAATAACAAAATACTTTATTATGTGGTAATGTTTTGCTGCTTTGCAATAACATTACCACCTTTTTTTAAGACGCTTTCGCTCTTTCTGCTTTTTATTGCACTGATTGCAACGGGTGAGATAAAAAAAACAAAGATAGAAAAAGGTTTCTGGTCATTCTATAATCCTTTACTGATTTCAGTTTTGTTGTATTTAATATATTGTATTGGTATGTTATACACGCAGGATTTGGCTTACGGCTTACAGGATTTACAGATAAAGTTACCACTTCTTGTTTTGCCTATACTAATGCTATTTTTACCAAAATCATTACTTGCAAAAGATAAATTATGGTCTTATGCCTCTGCATTTATGGCAGGTTTGATATTGATAATGCTTTGTTGCGTAGTAAAGGGTTTTGCCAAGGCTTTTTCCGGCGAAACCTTCAACATACAGCCTCTTACCTATGCTGCTCTGTCAGGCAAATTGGGCGTATCTCCTGCTTATATGGCGTTGGCAATAACAATAAGTATTTTGTTGTTATATAAAAAACCGATTGCAAAAATATTTAATATCACTCCATTACTTGCAAAAATCATACGGATATGTGTTTTTGGATTTTTAGTTCTTTTTCTGATATTTCTGAAATCAAAAGCAGGCTGGTTATGTTTTTATTTCACTAATTTAAGTCTTATTATTGATTTGATTATCAAAAGAAAGATGATACGATTCATTGGCTTTGTGATTGTATTATTAGGAATTATTTTTATTGTAGCAAATTTCAATATTTTAAGTGACAGATACAAAGCGTTTATTGTTCAAAAGCACAATCATTCAGAGACATTTAATAATTCTATATCCGAAAGACAGATTATTTATTCACACTATCCGGAGTTGTTTGTGCAGAACTTGCCTTTTGGAGTTGGCACAGGAGACACCAGAGGGGAAATGTCGGACTGTTTAATAAAAAGATTTGGCGTAGAAAACATATTCTTAAATGCTCATAATCAGTTTTTACAGACAGCAATAGCCATAGGAACACCCGGATTACTTACTTTGCTTTGGCTGTATTTGATTTTTGTAATAAAATTCTGGAATAAGCAACAATGGTGGCTTATTTCTATTGTGGCAATATGCGGAATCAGCATGCTTTTTGAGTCAATGCTTGAACGTCAGCAGGGCGTTTTCTACTTTGTATTCGTCATTTGCCTGCTGTATCCTTTAATTCAAAATAACAAAGGAAACTATTCCGAAGACTCATCTGCTCTATCCACAGATGAATAATCTCCGTGCATCAGCACAATTCGCTTTTTGTTTTCTCCACCTTCTTCTTCCGTGCTGACAGTTGTTTCTTCGTCATCGTCAGAAGTAAATAAATCCTTGTCAAACTCCTCATCGGAGATTCTTTCATCAATTTTCACATCAACCTTAACCATATATGAAGTATCCTCTGTCTCAAAAGGAACAACAAAAATTTGACTTCCGTCAGGTTTTGTTATCTTTTGAATAAAGTTTGAGTAGCCTTCGGAATAGCAAAGATTGAATTTATTCTGCAATTCCTCACTAAGGTGCTTATAACTGATTATCAGGCGTTTTTTATCTTTTGATGTCATAAAATACTGTTTAATTTTTTTGCAATAATACGAACTTTGTACGTAATATAATCACATTTGACAAAAAAAAATTCTCATTTAAGCCCTATATTCAACAATTACAATAAGATAAAGTTTCACAAAAATTATCTCAAAACCTCTATCACACCTGCCTTAATTTCTTTTCCGTCTTCGGTTTTTAGCAATAATTTATAAAAGTAAGTTCCTGTCGGCAGATTCTGTGCATCCCAGTCGTTCTGATAATGACTTGCTGAAAAGATTTGCCTTCCCGACCGCGTCCAAATAACAAGTACGTTATCGGGATAAAGTTCCAGATTGCCAATAACAAAGAAATCATTTATTCCATCTCCATTAGGCGTTATTACATTAGGTATTTGCAGTTTTGCCGACAGATTTGGAGTTTCCGTTTTCTGCAAATGAGACTTTGGAGTTTGAACGGAAGAGTTTGTAGTTACTGCTTCGGAATTATTTTCCTTAGCAGTAACTTTCTCAATGTTTGTTTTATAATTTTGTGAGGTAGCAATAGGCTCACTCTTTGAAGGATTGCTAAACTCAATCTCTGTATTATTATTGTCCGGTTCTGTTATACAGTCGCTGAAATCCGTTTTGATGTTTGCAGGTTCGGTTTTGACAATTTCTTTTGCCGAAGGAGTTATTTGTTCTGTCGTAACGGGTTCTACAACAGACTCTTTTGCCGTATCATTCGCAACAATGGTACTGACAGCAGGCTGTTTCGCCTCACTATTAACGCTTTTCGCAATAAAATAACCGCCAACCGCAAGAGCCACAGCCGATATGCTTACAATTACTGCCTTTGTTGCTCCCGCTATAACCGAGCCGGCAGCCTGTGTTGCCGCAGATGCCCCTCCGCTTGCTGCAGAAGCATTAAGCCCTGCCTCAATTCTGTTAAACAGATTGGGGTTTGCATTAACTTTTCTGTTAGTTAGCGTTTGCTTAAATATCCTGTCTATATTCATATTATTCAATTATTTACTTATTATTCAATATATCATAAAGATATTGTTTCATTTTGTTTCTTGCCCTGTACATATTTACCTTCACGGCATCTTTACTTATCCGCAGAATATTTGCAATCTCTTCGTTGTTAAGTTCATCTATGGCACTCATATTAAACACCGACCGCATCAATGGCGGTAATCGTCTCATACAACCAATCAATTCCTCTGCCGAAAAGGCATAATCCGTTTCCATTTCAATCATTCCGTCTGTCAAAGGCATTTTTACTTCTATCTCTTTGCTTTTTTTGTTGTGATGGAAAGAGTTTATGGCTGAATTGATGATTACTTTCTTGAGCCAGCCTGCGAACATTTGATTACCTTCTTTGCCCAAATCGCGGTACAGATGAATGTTTTGAAATGCCCTTAAAAAGCCTTCCATAAGCATATCTTCCGCTTCTTCATCGCTTGAAGCGTAACGCTGACACAAGGCTAACATATAATCTTTATATTTTTCAAAAACAGCCTTCTGTGCCTTTCTTTCGCCGTTCTTACACTGCTCAATAAGCATATTAAATGCCGTATTATCTTCCATTACTCCTAATTAAACATTTTTTTTTGTCATTTGGTAACATCATTATCTGCTTTTTTTCTTTTGGAATGCAAAAATAGTATTTTTTTATCAACAAAAATTATATCCAAATCTGATTCCGCTTTCCTGAAATCAAATTACAGAAAATTAGAATCAAATTCTAAAATGCTGTAATTTGATTCTAATTTTTTATAATTTGATTTCAAAATCCGATAAATTTATCATAATAAAATACTGCGGAATTTCCGTATTGTATAAGCGTTTTCTGCGGTGTTTATAACAAAAAAGCGAAAAAAAATATCAAAAAAACTTGTTGATTAAAAATCTTTTTGTACCTTTGTTGCCGTGATTTTGGAGTAAATTGTAAAGATTTGCAAAGAAATTACAATATATAATAGCGTTATGCTTTATTCTGCCTTGAAACTTCAGCAATTTCACGGTATTGCAAGAATAAGTAACGTTCGTAGAAATGCGAGCTTACTTGTTTGTAATACGGTAGCTGAAGACCTCAAGGCGGACAATGTAAGTCCGCTGTTTTTATATCAGGAAAACAAGTCTGAATAAGCCGAAAAAAGACTTTAAAGAGGAGTAGGCACTTAATTTAATTTTTTTAATAAAATGAGATCAAAAAAAACACACACAACGAAAAGAACAATGCTTTTTCTTTGGGCTGCGACAGCGGTTTTTGTTTTTGGAATGAGTAGTGCTAATGCACACATAGATGGAAATGTTGCCGTAACAACAAATCCAAATATGGAAAATAATGATGAGTTTATTAGTAATTTTACTGAAAATGCCGGCATGTCTCTATGTGGAGGAGGTTTAACTTTTTCCTTTTCTTGCGGACAATATGGATGTGAATCTGGGAGTGTTGTTTTTACAATGTCTAATGGAACCACATTAAAAGGAACATATGCAAAAAAAGCAATGGAGATATTCGTATTTATTGGAATACAGGGGAAGATAATACCTTAATTTACGTAAGTGATGGTATATTTAAATTAGGGAATGTTACTCTTAGAGAATGTTAATTATGAAAAAAGGAATTGTTATTTGTTTCGTCATAATGACTAGTTTATGTACCAACGCTAACATAGATGCAAATGTTGCAATAATAAAAAAAACGGCAACAAATTTTGCAGATGCAAATTGTATTTATGGAGACTTTTTTTATAAAGAAGATGGTGAAACTATCGGGAAAATAACACTTTCCGCTAATTGTTCGTTTAGTATAAAAAATTACGAAGATGGCGGAAGTATGCAAGGAAGTTATTCTATTGATGGCGAAATATATAATGGAGCAAGTATTTATTTTACAGATAATAATACGAACAAAACTTATTCTGGCTATATATGGATGGATAGTGGGAAAATAAAAATTTCATTTGAAGGTCTAACATTTACATCAGGGAGGAGATAATGCTATGAAAAAGATATTGTTTCTATCTGTTTTTATAGGTTTTGGTATTTGTGTTAATGCTCAGCAATGCACAATACAAAATTCAAATAATAGTCAAATATATGTGACTAATCAAAATTTGAAAGGATGTACTTTGAATGTTACACTTGAAAGTGATGACCCAGTTAATCCTGCTCGTGTTACTGTTAACGTGGAAGCAACATATAAAAGAGGTAATAACACTGAAACAAAACCTTTTAAGGGAGAACTCAAAGTAAATCCTAATTCTAGCGGAAATGTCAATATTTCTGTGGATTGTTCTATTGTGAAAAATAGTAGCAATTATGAACTTGTAAATGCAAAAGTAACAGACATTTCAGGATTAAAATGTGTTAGTTTTTAACAATTAAAATTAATTTAGTAATGAAGAAAATCAAAAGAATCTTATTCGTAGCAGTAGTTATATCTACGTTAGCGTTTATTGCTGTTTCTTGTTCACCGGAATTCAGTCAAGGTTTCAGAGAAGGATGGAATAGTACCGCTCCTGCTGAATATCGTTATTAAGAGTAACTAAACTGCTAAAGGTAGAGAATTTTCTACCTGTTAAAAGCCCGATAATATATGTTGTCGGGCTATTTTTTGCTAACATTATTTAACAAGGATTTATGAAGTAGTAGTCTCACTTTTATCTATGAAGCCTATAAGTAAAAAAAATTATATCTTTGCAGCCTCAAAATCAAACAAAATGAACTTTAATATACCTGAAGGATTGGAAAATCAACGTGAAACGGTTGTAAAAGAAAGCAATACGGCTATTGCTTCTGGTTCGGGCTTGCTTCCCGTCTTTGCAACTCCAGCCATGATTGCCTTAATGGAAGAAACTGCACATCAAAGCATTGCAAAACATTTGCCAAGTGGCTTTACTTCTGTAGGAACCAAGGTAAGCATAAATCATATAAAGGCTACACCACTGGGAATAAAGGTTATATGTCATTCAAAACTTGTAAAAGTTGATGGCAGGAGGCTTTGCTTTGAGGTGAAAGCCTGTGATGAAGCTGGCTTGATTGGTAATGGAACACACGAACGATTTATCGTTGAAGCCGAACGGTTTATGAACAAAATTCAAATAAAATGACACGATTAGCATTGTTTGCTTCCGGCAATGGAACTAATGTTCAGCAGATTGCAGAATACTTTATTGGAAATCCAAATGTTAAGGTTGAAATTGTAATACTTAATAAGAAAAATGCTTTCGCCGGAGAACGTGCTGCAAGGCTTGGGATTGACAGCGTATATTTTAATCGTAATGATTTCTATCAAAGTGATAATGTGTTGAATTGTCTTATTGAACGGCGGATTGACTATATTATTTTAGCGGGATTTCTTTGGCTCGTTCCTGATAACCTTTTGACTCATTTTGAAAGCAAAATCCTGAATATCCATCCTGCATTGCTACCTGCTTATGGAGGCAAAGGTATGTACGGACATTATGTTCATGAGGCTGTTGTGGCTAATGGTGAGCGTATTTCGGGCATTAGCATTCACCTTGTGAATAAGGAATACGATAAAGGACGGATTCTGTTTCAGGCTACCTGTCCTCTCTCTGCCGAAGATACGCCTGATG
Source organism: Bacteroidales bacterium (assembly GCA_031272705.1). GTDB lineage: Bacteria > Bacteroidota > Bacteroidia > Bacteroidales > P3 > JAISGN01. Next base: position 30,472 of record JAISTG010000018.1, read on the forward strand.
ACCTTGCTGCAAAGGTTCATCTTTTGGAAAAGGCGTATTTCCCATCGTTAATTGCTGCCTGGCTTCGGTAAAATTACGTTTTTGTTTCTTTGCTTTTTTACTTCCGTGATACAAATCAAACTTACAGAACCGACATTCAAGGCTTCCATTATACAGAGTTATCTTTTTACTCGGCTTTAAGCCTATTTTTTTCAATGCAAACAGGTCGGAAGATATAACCCAAGCCTCATTGTGTGAGCCGTTAGCAGCATTCCCCGCATATCTTCCCTTGAAAACGTTACCCATATTTTCGTAAAGTTCAATTATATCTTCAACATGAAGTCGTTCTCCATAAGGAGGATTGGTTATAATGAGCGTTTTACCTTCGGGCAGTGTGCTTTCAAGAATATCTTTGCGACAAACGCTTATATCCTTGTGCAAAAGAGCATTTTTGATGTTTTCGGTGGCTACTGCTATTGCACGTTTGGAAATATCAGAGCCACAAATCTGATAGTCAAAATCACACATTGCTGCATCAGCCTGCTCTTTCACTTTCCTAAATTCAGGTTTTGAATAATCGTTCCATTTTTGAAATGCAAAGCCTTTGCGATAATATTGTGCCGGAATGTTCATAGCATACATTGCTGCTTCAATAAGTAATGTTCCTGAGCCGCACATAGGGTCATAGAAATTGCAGTCCTTGTTCCATTTGCTTAAAAGAATAAGACCGGATGCAAGCACCTCGTTCATAGGTGCTTCTCCTGTATCGGTACGATAGCCTCTTTTGAACAGGCTATCGCCCGAAGAATCAAGCGAAAGAGTAACATTGTCTTCAAAAATACGGATATTGAGTCGCAAATCAGCATCTTCTCTCACTACAGTAGGACGAATGCCGAACATTTTGCGAAGACGGTCGCATATAGCATCTTTTGCCTTCTGCGAAGCGTAGAGTGAATGTGTAAAAAGTTCGCTGTATATTGACGAATCTATGTAAAGTGTTCCTTCGGGATTGATATGTTTCTCCCATTTGATATTATAAACCTGTTGATACAACTCTTCGGGGTTTGAAGCCTTAAAAGAGGCTATCGGTTTGAGGACGCATAAGGCGGTTCGCAGACAATAGTTAGCACGATACAGCATTTTCATATCTCCTTCAAAGCCTACAGCCCTGTGCATTAACTCTATATTATTTGCTCCAAGCGTTTCTAATTCCTGAGCCAGCGGTTCTTCCAAACCAAACATTGTTTTGGCAACCATTTTGAAGTCTTTGTTCATATTATTTTAGTATTTTATTTCGGTGTAAGTTTATTTTCTATCAGTCTATTGTTGTACTGCTGAATGATAGCACGGGTTATATTACAATGTTTCTTTGCTATGGATGGGTATTGTACCGCAATATCGTTTTTGAGGTAAGGATCGTTTGTTATATTGTATAATTCCAATGGTTTGTTCTCACAGTACTTGCTCATATAGTCCCCAATGGTTAGCATATATTCCTCATTCATATAATAGATATAAAACCTTGTTGCAGTATCAAAAGCAGAACGTCCAAAGGAAAAAACAGGTGTTGTAATGTGAAGTAAATCCGCTATGGTAGGAATAATATCTGTCTGTTGCACACGCTCATTGCTTTCAATACCATGCTTTAAGAGTGGCGAGTAAATAATCATTGGTATGCGGAAAAGCCCCATCTGTGTCCGAAATTCCTTACTTTGTGTCAGAGAAGAGTGGTCTGCGGTTATTATAAATAAGGTATTGTCGTACCAGTCGGTTTTTTGGGCGGCTTCAAAGAACTTTTGCAATGCGTAATCGGCATATCCAAGTGTTTCATGCACAATAAGAGTACCCTTTGGAAAACGATTGACGTACTGTTTTGGTATAGTATAGGGATGATGTGAAGAAATAGTGAATACGGCAGAAGCAAAAGGCTGACGAAGCGTGTCAAGACAACAACACATATATTGAAGAAATGGCTCATCAAAAATTCCCCAGTTGCCATCGTAATCTTTACGGTTGTTATATTCGTTCATACCATAGTAGAAATCAAATCCTACCTTTTTCGTAAATACATTAAAATTCATAGAACCGTTATATCCGCCGTGGAAAAAGGCTGTCATATAGCCCTTGTCTCTTAATACCGAAGCAAAAGAGCCAAGCGTATTTTCACCATACTTTGCTGTGATGTAACTTTCTTCCATCAATAACGGCAAACCCGATACTACGGCAGGGATTCCGTCAATGGATTTCTTTCCATTAGCCATTCCCTGAAACACAATGCTTTTCTGTGCAAGTTTATCCAAAAATGGCGTGTATGAAGGGCAGATACCCTTGTTGTAAGTGCCAAGATATTCCGCAGAGAAACTCTCTAAAATTATTACAACTACATTTGTTTTTCCTGCCTCAAGTCTTTGTGAAAACAAAGTGTCTGCCCATATTTCCGTTTGCGGCTTATAGATCGGTGTAAAGTAAGTTTGGAGAGTTGCTTCTTCAAAATAAATTTTCTTTTCTACGCCTTCTTTTCCCAAAGTGCGATAAAGAGTAAATGGAGTGTTGAGTACGAGTGCCGAATTTTGCGTTGTACTGTACAGAGAGGCTTGCATAAGATTCAAAGGTCGCACCTGAAAACCTCCCCTTATTGATATAAATATGGTACAGCAGGCTAAAATGAATACAAGAGCCTGTTTCACAAACCATTTCTTTGTGTAATACATTTCTTCAACGTTGTAACGGCGGTTTATTCTGCGGAAAAGATAAATGAAAACCACGTTTAACGATACAAAAACGACTACAATAAGCCAGTAATCCCTTATAAACTGGGGTATCAATTCCCCAAAGTCTCCTCCAATACCAAGATAGCGTATGATGTCAGAGGTCATTCGTTTGAACGTAAAGCGATAATAACCCATATCAACACAGGAAACAAACATTATAAACTCTGTTCCAAGAATGTAAAAGAAGTTTGCAATGCCTCTGTAATAACGATTTTGTTTAATGGATACAGGTAATAACATAAGTAAAAGGTATGGCAACAGGTAGATACTTGTTGTTGAGAGTGCAAAACGCAAGAAGCCGAGTTTTATTTTAATCAAAGAGTCAAAGTCATCTATGTTAAAGAGATTGCGATTGACAAGATAGAAAATGACCTGCGTAAGTAAGAGCATCAGCAATGTTAGCAGATATTTCAGCGGGATTTGCATATACGATGGTGTTGTTTTCATTTGTGTTAGCGTTTTTTAGGTTTAAAGCCCGATTTGTTTAATATGTCAGCGGCTTCTTTGCTTATATCGTTAGGATTTGTTGTGGTAAAAAGGTCAGGAATTGAAATGTCGTTTTTCTTTACGTATTCCGATACAATGCGATACCCAATATATTCCGCTATTCGTGCAGGTGAGCCGTCCATTCCCTTACTTGATGGGGCATCATAAAGCATTCCGCGAAATTGCATACGGTCTTTGCTGTAAAGTAACTTCTGTTGAATGATATAACCCCAAATAGTACTTTCGTTTTTTTCGCACCACGCTAATTCCTCATTTGAATATCGTAACACTTCCTGCTCACTGCAATCCAATAAAATCTTTGTTGCGTAATCATATTTTCCCAATTCAATCATCAGAGAAAGCAAATCGGCATCGGGATTTTGCTGTGCTAACGGTACATTAAGCGTTGTTACTTCACGCAAATAAGTTTTCATAACATCGGCAGCAAGAAAAGCCGAATCCAAAACCTTATTCAAATACTTGGGTACTTGATTATAAAACTCCAAACCGCTCAATTCCTTCATTGAAAACCAGTCCAAAGCAATCACAACACAGGAATCATCGGCAAAAACCCTTCTTACATAGCCGTTTTGATAATCCACAGGACCGGCAATCATCGTATAAATCTTTGGTAACGCCGTTTCGGGATAATCTTTTTGCAGTTCGGCAAATCCAAAATTAAGTTTCCGTTCCAACCAGTCAAGGTTTGCATATTTCTTATTCACTATTTCCCACGCCTTTTGCAGCACTTTATCATTCACAAATTCGGTAAGATATTGACCCTGTTCCTCTTTCGTCAAGTCTGAAGAGAGCAAATAACCATAGTCTTTCTTCAAAGAATCAAGGTAGAGAGCCATATCAGAATGTTGTTTTTCAAATAAGGCTTTGTCAAAACGCCATATCTTCACGGTCAAAGGTTGTCCTGTTGCCTTGTCAATAAATTTCTCGTTTTTCTTGCAGCCAACGGCAAGCAGCAAAGCAAATAAAGTCAGTGTAAAAATCTTTTTATACATAATACAAATCTTGTTTTAAGAACCTGCAAAGGTATAAAATTTCAATAGAATATCAATAAAAATTACAATTCCGTCATTTCCGTACCACAAATGCCTGTCAGCATCCGTTATCTTCACACTGCAAAGTGGTTATTTCAAATTCCAAAGTGCTGTGATGTATTTCCAAGTCATTGAGAATATGTTTTATATCGTGCTTAATCTGTTCCATATTACTAAAATCCTCTACGCAAATATGAGCGGTAAGAGCCGTTTCGTTAGTGCTTAAAGCCCAGATATGTATATGATGTATGCCCTGTACGCCTTCAACTTTCATTAGCATACTGCTTACTTTGTCAATGCTAATATCTTTTGGTACGGCATCAAGAGAAAGTTTAATACTCTCTATCAACAAATTCCACGTTGAATAAAGGATAACCAACGCTATCACAAGCCCAATCAACGCATCTACAATGTACCATCCGCTAATCATAATGACAATTCCAGCCACCACAACGCCAATACTAACTAACGCATCAGCCGCAAGATGAAGGTATGCACCCTTTATATTCAGGTCTTTATTTTGATGACGAATGAAAAGCCAAGCAGTGAAGCTGTTGATTACTACTCCAATAGCAGCAACTATAACTACATTTAAGCCATTCAAAATCTGCGGTTCATATATCTTTCTTATGCTCTCGCTGATGATAAATCCAACGGTTACGAGTAGTATTATAGCATTGACAAGCGACACAAGAACAGTAGTTTTTCTATATCCATAAGTATATTTCTTTGTAGGACGCAGTTGCGACATCTTTACAGCGAAAGCACTTAAAGCCAACGAAATGACATCTCCAAGATTGTGTCCCGCATCCGAAAGTAAGCCAACCGAATTATTAAGAAAACCAAAGACAGCCTCAATCAACACAAAAGCAATGTTAAGAATTATTGCCCGGAAGAATGCTTTATTGACCTCCGGTTCAACGTGATGATGATGTGGATGTTCATTTCCCATAATTATAATTATTTTTTACGGCGGCAAAATTACATTTTTTTCCCGTAATAGCCTGTTTCAATTCATTAAAATTTTGCTTTAATTTTTTATGCTCAAATTATATTGGTCTGTTCTTTGATTTGGTTCATCTGAAATCAAAGAATAATCCCCCGGAATCAAATAAGGTTGAGCGTTTCCCCGCAGGAAAACATCATTATCCTGCGGGGAAACGCTCAACCTTATTTAATTATAGAGGAACTAAATCAAGTTTTAGACAAATATAATTTGATTCTATAAATACACAACAAAATAATACATGTTTTCAATGGAATTAGAGACAAATTTTTTGTTAATAAAAAAAGTATTATCTTTGCAGCCTCTTAAAAGATAAGTTTCATACAGGAAAACTATCTTAAAATGTAAAGCAAGAAATAGATGTTTTGGTAAATTTAATGAATAAATAAAAAGAACGGAATTAAATGAATACATTAGTAGTATCAGGGTCGCCGCACATACAGAGCGAACAAACAACAAACAAAATAATGTGGTCGGTTGTCATTGCATTGATACCCGCATTTTTAACGGGAATTTACTTCTTCGGATTTTCTGCCTTATGGGTTACGCTTGTCAGTGTAGCGGCGTGTGTTGTTGTTGAATGGGCAATACAAAAGTATCTTATAAAGGGAAAACTTACGATTAATGACGGTTCTGCAGTAATAACGGGTATGCTTTTGGCATTTAACCTGCCTGCAAACGTGCCTTTATGGATTGTAATCATTGGTGCGATTGTAGCAATGGGCATAGGAAAGATGTCTTTTGGCGGTTTGGGGAAAAATCCTTTTAATCCTGCTTTGGTAGGACGTGTTTTCCTTTTTCTGTCATTTCCAACCTTTGTAGCAATGTCGCAATGGGTTGAGCCGCATCCAATCTTTGATACGGCATTAGCCGATGCAGTTACCGGTCCAACGCCATTATCAATGATTAAACGCGGACAATCACCCGATATTTTAATGCTGTTTTTAGGCAAAACAGGCGGTTCGTTTGGGGAAGTTTCGGCTTTGGCTATATTGATTGGCGGTATCTTTCTAATGTTTCGCAAAGTTATCACGTGGCATATCCCTGTTGCGTTTATAGGTACGGCGTTTATTTTTTCTGCAATACTGTATTGGATTGACCCTGTGCAGTATGCAAATCCTCTTATCCACATTCTTGCAGGTGGAATGATGTTAGGAGCGGTCTTTATGGCAACCGATATGGCTACTTCTCCGACAACGAAGGTAGGACAACTGATTTTCGGGGCTGGCTGTGGTATATTGACAATACTTTTCCGTTCTTTTGGACCTATGCCGGAAGGAGTTTCATTTGCAATCCTTATTATGAATGCCGTAACTCCGCTTATAAACAAAGGTATAAAACCAACCCGATTTGGGCATTAACCAGAAGACACTTCCTGTTCAAGAGCATTTCTTTTTAGGATAGCAGGAGAACAAACCAATAAGAAAAAAACATTTTTTTTAATTTTTGGTTGCTCATTGATAAAAAAAGTATAATTTTGCAGCCTTTAATTAACGTATTTTTTAATTTAATTTTTATCAAAATGAATACAACAACAAAGTTAATGAGAGATGTTCCCGCCATACGCTGGACGGCTCTTGTATTATTGGCATTTGCCATGTTCTGTTCGTATATCTTTATGGATATACTGTCTCCTATTAAAGACCTTATGCAATCCACACGAGGCTGGGATTCAACTGCATTTGGTACTATGCAGGGGTCGGAAACGTTCTTGAACGTCTTTATTTTCTTCCTCATTTTTGCAGGTATCATCTTGGACAAAATGGGAGTTCGTTTTACTGCTATTCTATCGGGTACGGTGATGTTGATTGGTGCTGCAATCAAATGGTATTCCGTAAGTGAAACATTTAAGGGAACAGGTTTGGAAACTTGGTTTAACAACAACTTAAACTATATTCCGGGATTTCAAGAATTAGGTATTGCTCCATTTTACAAAGGAATGCCTGCCTCTGCAAAACTTGCATCCTGCGGTTTTATGATATTTGGCTGCGGTGTAGAAATGGCAGGAATAACGGTTTCAAGAGGTATTGTTAAATGGTTTAAAGGAAGAGAAATGGCTTTGGCTATGGGTTCGGAGATGGCTCTTGCTCGTTTGGGCGTTGCTACCTGTATGATTTTCTCTCCAATGTTTGCAAAGGCAAATATCTTTGGAGGACCACATGTTTCCCATTCTGTTGCCTTTGGAGTTATTCTGTTGATGATTGCATTGATAATGTTCATTGTTTATTTCTTTATGGACAAAAAACTTGACGCTCAAACAAGCGAAGCAGAAGAAAAAGATGAGCCATTCCGTCTAAAAGATTTGGGAGGCATTCTTTCCAGTTGGGGCTTCTGGCTTGTGGCGTTGTTATGCGTTCTTTACTATTCGGCAATTTTCCCTTTTCAAAAATATGCGGTTAATATGTTGCAGTGCAATCTTACCTTTACAGCACCGGAAGAAGGTTCGTTCTGGGCTGGTAACAGTGTAACAATCATTCAGTATGTAATAATGCTGGTCGTTGCTGCCGCTGCGTTTATTTCTAACTTTTCAAAAGGAGCAATGAAAACTATTTATTTGGTAATTTCTGTTACATTCTTAATAATCTTTTGCTACATGGGCTATATGCGTCAATCGGCTGAAACAATTTTTGCAGTGTTCCCATTATTAGCAGTTGGAATTACGCCAATACTTGGAAAATATGTAGATAATAAGGGAAAAGCAGCGTCAATGCTAATGATAGGTTCTTTGTTGTTAATTGCCTGCCATTTGACCTTTGCATTCATCTTGCCAATGGCAAAAGGAAGTGAAATAGGTGGAGTTATGATTGCGTACATTACTATTTTAGTTTTGGGAGCATCTTTTTCACTTGTTCCTGCTTCGCTTTGGCCTTCCGTTCCTAAGCTTGTGGATAGCAAAGTTATTGGTTCGGCTTATGCACTTATCTTTTGGATACAAAATATCGGCTTATGGTTGTTCCCATTGTTAATTGGAAAGATATTAGACAAAACAAATGTTGGAGTAACCGACCCTACAAAGTTAGATTATACTATTCCGTTATTGATGTTAGCATTACTTGGAGTTGCGGCATTGATACTTGGATTTGTGCTTAAAGCATGGGACAAGAAGAAAGGGCTTGGCTTAGAATTGCCAAACATTCAAAAATAATAATATCTCATTATAAAACAAAAGGCTTTGGATATTTTGTCCAAAGCCTTTTTGTTAGTTATTTCCAGTCTTTGTCTTCAAGTTCAAAAACTTCATTAACCGATTTGCCGAAGATGTGAGCAATCTTCATCACCACCAAAGCAGAGGGAACATATTTTTCTAACTCAATGGCGTTGATTGTCTGCCGACTTACTCCCACTTTTTCAGCAAGTTCCTGTTGCGAAATGTTTAATACAGCCCGCTCTATTCTTATTCTGTTTTTCATTTTTCAAAATAGATTAAGCCGTTAAACACAATGACAATCATCACACTGACACTTCGTTTCCTCGTCTTTGCATTTGCACACCTGACGTTTAAGTCTCCACAACTCATAATTAAACTTGCAGAGGAAGAGAAGCAGAAACATATCTATGTCATAAAGAATAACATAGATGTAAGGCAAACCATAGATAAACAAAGTGAGCAGAATGAAAATTGAATAGCCCACAAGCATTGACCAAACCAACGACTGCTCTCGGATTTTACCGATGTATTCGTCCTCATCTTTCCTTCGTGCAAAGGAAATGAAGCAAACGCCAACTATTAACAACACTTGAAAAAGCGTTGCATTGAAAGTGGTTTTTGCCATAGTGAAAAGGAATGTTCCGTCTTCATTTTCACTGCCCAAACCCAGCACTCCATTATCGGAAATAAAGGCAGGCATCTTCAAATCAAAGTCCCAATCCACTCCAAAGATAATTTGGATTAACATCCACGCCAAAACAGGCAACGTAATTATCCAACCGATTTTCTGAAAATAAGTTGGAAACAAATAAGATCTTTTCATACGAATTAAAAAATTAAATATTAACGGCTGCAAAAGTACAATTATTTTTCCAAATAGACAAATAAATTTTACATTATGACAAAACAATTTTTCATAATGTCGTTTTTACTTACTGAAACAAAGGAATATAAAGCATTAAATTTTATTTCAATTTTCTGAAACTTGATTACGGAAAATTAGAATCAAATTATAGAATGCCGGAATTTGATTCTAATTTTTGTCTATTAAGTTTTAGCCTGATGTATTGAATAAAAAAACGCCGCTCTCATTACAAGAAGCGGCGCGTATTATAAACAATTAAAACTTATTTTTCCTGTAAGATAATAACACAACGGTTAATAGAACCATTTCCAAGAGGTTGAACGGTGTCTCCTTTGTAAGCGGTCTTTAATCTTCCTTCGTCAATACCTGCTTTCACGAGTGCTTTTTTCACTGTTTCAGCACGCTTTTTGCTTAGTTCCATATTGGATTTTGAATCTCCTGTTTCCTTGTCCGCATAACCGGTAATAATGTATTTGGTATTGTTATCGGTCTTTTTCAAAAGTTCAACTATTGTATTGATGTTTGTTTTTGCTTCGTCGGTTAGAGTTCCCTCATTGCCATTAAAGAATATGGTGAAAGACACTTGTTCATTTATTGGAACGGTAGTTGGTTTGCTTTCATCTTTTGCTGCATTTCGTGCATTGTTTAACTCTTTTTGGAGTTGGTTGTTCTTGTCGCTAACGTCTTGAAGGGCTTTTTTGTAATTGTTATTGTCCTTTTCAAGGTCGCTTACGCGTTTTGCACAATTGTCATCCTGCTTACATTGAGGTAATGGTTGCCAATTGCGAGTAGGCAACTTGTAAGTAACTCCGACATAGGCTGCAATGCTTGTTGCAAACCTTGACCAGCCACCATTTGCTAACGAATGTGCGTTGTCTGTTTGGTCAAAATTAGATTTGGTAAGCATAGATTGCAATTCCAAATCTAAATTCCAAGCATCACACAACCTGAATCTGTTTTGCAAACCAAGGGTCAAAGCATATTCAGAGTTGTCTTTGTCAAAGTTTATTGCATAACCCATACCCGTTGTTACAACTGCGTTATACAGACGATCAACTTTGTAGCCGCAGATCCAGTTTGTTAAGTTCCATAATTGGTCGTAATGCACAAACATAAACTTGAATCTGTTGTACTGTCCATCCACATCAATAGCGGCAGCCACAGGTCCCTGGAAATTGATGCGTGCTCCAACGATTGGATTAAACCATTTGTTTACAGAAAGACTAAATGACAACTTTGCCAAATTTTCAAAGTCAGGATTGCCAAATTTATTGTCAAACTTTAAAAAAACGTTTGCTCCAACTCCTGCTGAAATTTCCCAATTACTCCAAAAACCATTAGGAGTATAGTTTTTCCAACGTATTTTCTGTGTTTCATTTTGGGCATTGAGAGATGCTGCAAAAACCAATGCCATACTGATAATAAGAATTCTTTTCATAATAACTGAATGTTAAATTTACTATTTTATTAAGGCTGCAAAGATATAAAAAAAATTTAATATGAATACAAAATCGCAAAAAAATAAATTTTAATGCAGTTTATAGCAAATTATTTTTACTTGAAATTTCATTCTATTTTCATGAAACTTAATTGCAGAATTGTAGGTTCAATGGACAATAGTGAGGCTGCTACTTTTCATAAACTCTTGCGAAATAACCATTTCATATTCTGCTTAATACTAAAATATGCACTTTGCACACGTTTATGAACTTAATAAGTTTTACCTTTATCTGTCTTACTTCGTTCGTTTATGAATGTTTGCCGCTAATTATACTATTGATTAAAAGAAATACCAAACTCGCAAACCAAAGGCGACAACAATGATTTTTTAGGTGTTCTTTGAAATAACATAAAATTTTATAGGGGAAAAGTACAAAAAAACGAATTGAAGCCTTTTATTATGTTTTTGTTTTCTTTTGCCAGAATTTCATCAATGTATTCCCTTGTATTGAAAAGACGTGGTATTTTGTGTTGTCCGCCAAGTTTATTTTTGCGTTTGAGCCAGTTATAAAATGTTTGCGGCGGTACTTGCTGTACGACAGGAAATTTTAACACCATATCTTTATAACGTTTTGCTTCATAATCACTGTTTATTGACTGCAAAGTTCTGTCCAAAACATCAGCAAATTGATGTAAATCATCAGGTTCTTTTTCAAATTCAATAAGCCATTGATGACAGTAAGTATCTCCAAACATTGGAGCAGCAGTATATTCGCTTATTATGGCATTGGTAGCACGGCATGCAGCATCAAGAGCCTTTGTAGCATTATCCACAATTACTTCTTCTCCGCAAGCATTGATGAAATGTTTAGTACGTCCCGTAATTTTGAAACGATAAGGCGTTGTATGAGTAAAGGAAATTGTGTCTCCAATCTTATATCTCCACAGTCCTGCATTGGTAGATATTAACATTGCATAGTTTTTCCCCGTTTCAACTTCTGAAAGATTGATAACCTTTTGTTGAGGATCATCTGTGGCAATAAATTCATAGTAAATACCATAATCCAAAAGCAATAACAAACTGTTATCATCTTTTCTGTCCTGTAAGCCAAAGAAACCTTCCGAAGCATTATATGTTTCCATATAATTTATGTGTTTTCCAATAATATGCTCAAATTGCGTACGGTACGGAGCAAAACTTACTCCACCGTGAAAATATACTTCAAGATTTTGCCAGACTTCCATTATTTTTTGTTTTCCGCTATGTTCTAAAACGGCTTTCAATAAAACCATCATCCATGACGGAACTCCTGACAGACTTGCCACATTTGCAGTTGTAACCGATTGCACCATAAGTTTTAATTTCTCTTCCCAGTCAGGCATCAAAGCAATATCTTTATTTGGCACACGATAAAGTTCCGCCCATAACGGCAGATTGTCAATAATTATTGCCGAAACATCACCGCAAAATATCTCATCATTAAACGGATTCTCCTGACGACTGCCACCGAGAGCCAGACTTCTGCCGTCAAACAATTTGTTTTCCGGGTAATTATGGCAATAAAGAGTAAGCATATCTTTTCCTCCTTTGTAATGACAGTCATTTAAGGCTTCTTCACTGACAGGAATAAATTTGGACTTGCTTCCTGTTGTGCCGGAAGATTTTGAAAACCATTTGATTTGGGAATTCCAGAGAACATTATTTTCTCCAGACCGTATACGATTGAAAAATGGCGTAAGAGACTCATAATCATTTACCGGAATACGCTGATTAAATGTTTGCCAGTTTTGGATTGAGGCATAGTCATAGTATTTTCCCCAGACCGTATCTTGCGAATCCTTAATCAAATTAATAAAAACCTGTTCCTGCACTTCTATAGGGTTTTTCATAAAGTTCTCTATTTGAGGCAGTCGTTTAGATACTATTTTTTGAATTAAAGTATTTATCATACATTTGCATAAATTAAGAGGTCAGTGATAGATTTTTTTGCACTTCAACCCGCTTTTAGAGTTTGCAAAAATAAGAAAAAATTGTTTAATGGCTTACTTTTAACTTTTTTATTTATCATTTTTTCAATCGGTAAGGAGACATTTGGTATCTTTCCGGCTTTGGTACAAAACAGAAATACCCGGATATTTACAAGTATTTATTAAAGGTCATAAAAGAAAATCCAATTAAATTGTCATAAAAAGTGTGGTTAATTCAAAAAAAGTTGTATTTTTGCAATCGAAAAATAAGGTAAAAAGACACCTTAAATTGTCTTGAACCTAAAATTATATATAAATTTAGAACCGAAGGCAACGGTATATAACGTCATAACAAAAATGCAAACCATAAAATTATTTTCAAATTTCTTACTTGCAATTATTTTTTGT
>JAISTG010000078.1 GCA_031272705.1 Bacteroidales bacterium
AAAAAAAGTGGTGGATGACAAAATAAATTGATACTCTGTGCGTTTTCTATGAAAAAAACTTTGAGAGGGCGGGCGGGTGAAGTTAGTGGAAGGTGTGTGTGTGTGTGTGTGTGTGTGTGTAGATACGAAAAATAAATGACTTTCGCAAGTTTTTTGCGAATTATTTTTTACATTATTTTGAGTTATTGTCCGTATCATTATTTATACTTTTTTAGTATTTTAATCGGCTGCAAAAGTACAAAAAATATTAATACCACCAAATTATTTTCATTTTTTTTACGCGTCAGCCCATAACGCAGGTGCGACTAACACTGCGGCTCGCACCGACACGCACCGATTATAAAAAAAAATTAATCTTTGGTGATATGGATTATTTATTATGAGTCATTATTTCAAGAATCAGTTCGTCGGTCTGATTCATTCCGTAACTGCCTATTTTACCTATGTTTTCTATCGCCCTGTCTATGTATTTTGAAGCAATGCCATCGGTTTCATCAACCACGATATTATGAATGGCAAGTAATTCACTGTCAAATGCAGCGTTTAATCCGGTGGAAATTTTTAAGGCACAACTTGGCTTCGCTCCGTCACATATCATTCCCGTTATTGTGTTTATCATATTTCTAACAGCGTAACATATCTGTTCAAACGAACCATTTTCAAGATAAACAATAGCAGAAGTTACACCCATACAGGCATTGACTATGCCGCAAAGTGCAGACAAGCGACCGATACGACTCTTAATATAGATGGACATTAAATTTGACAATATCAAAGCCCTAATTATCTGCTCCTCCGAGTATTTTAATTCAACTCCAAACTCATAAACGGGAATTGTACAGGTGATTCCTTGATTTCCACTGCCAAAATTGCTGTATATAGGCAGGGTCGCACCTCCCATTCTGGCATCGGAAGCGGCACAGGTGTGAGCAATAATTTTCTTTCGCAGGTTTTGACCCGAATCTTTGCTTAAAAGAATACCGCTTTTTAATCCATAACTGCCGTGCAAACCCTCATCTACCATAGCCTCATTGACTTTTGCCACGTCCAAAATCCATTGCAGGTCTTCCAAAGGAGCATTGGCAGCGTAGTCATAAACAATCCTCGCCGTCAAAGAGTTTAAGAGATTGAATGCAGCGTCATTTTCCTGTTCTTTTTCGTTCTTTGCTTCAAAGAGAATTTCGTTGTTACGTTCCGTACGAATGAAGTGATTATGTTTTTGTGCTATAATGGCTTTGGCATAATTGCTTCCCGCCCTGTCATAGCAAATAGCCTCAATGTAAAGTTTCTCATCAACGGGTTTCAAATTCACTTCAACCTTGTTGGAAGCAAGCCATTGTTTTGCCTCTTCCAAATGCAGACGGGCATTTGCCAACACCTGCAATTCCTGACGGCTGTCGCCGCATACTATTCCTAACGCAACGGCAATCGGCAAGCCAATCATACCCGTTCCGGGAATGCCTACACCCATCGCATTCTTAATAATGTTACGGCTTAACCACAATTCCACCCTGCCAATATCCGTTGTACCAAGCGTTTCCTTTGCTTTTGCCACCGCAAGAGCCACAGCCACAGGTTCGGTACAGCCAAGTGCCGGAACGATATTTTGATGTAGAATTTTATCTATTTGTGAAAAATCCATACTTATTTGCTTGCAAAGAGTTTCATTAAAGCCTTAATATAATCATCCGACGTTTGCAAAGTAACATTGTCTATTCCCAGACGCTGCAACTGCATTTGCATTTGTTCGTCCTGCTTTTGACGAAAGGCGGAAAAGCGTCTGACGGTTTGTTTGTCGCCGGTGTCTATCCACATTGAGCGATTGCTTTCGGCATCCTTTATTTGCATCAAACCTATATTCGGTAAGGTGTATTCCCTTCTGTCTCTTACGTTGATGATAGATAAATCGTGCTTGCGGGCTGTTATTCTCAATGACGCATCATCAAATTTCCCAAATCCATCCGTAATCATAAAGCACGTAGCACGCTTTTTGATAACCGATGAAAAGAACTTTAACGGCTCTACAAAACTTGTTCCCTTAGGTGTAAGCGTTATATCATTCCCCTTACCGGCAAAGGTAAGCAATTCACGTATGATTCGCAATATGTGAGAGGTGCCTTTCTTTGGCGGAATGTACTTTTCAACCTTATCGGAAAAGAAAATAACGCCTACCTTATCATTATTTGCTATGGCAGAAAAGGACAATACCGCTGCTATTTCAGTAATTATTTCACTCTTAAACGCCTTATCCGTGCCGAAAAACGAAGAACCGCTGACATCAATGAGCATAACAACCGTCATCTCCCTTTCTTCCTCAAATATCTTTACGAAAGGATGATTGAATCTTGCCGTAACATTCCAATCAATAGAGCGGATTTCATCACCATAATTATACTCTCTAACTTCGCTAAACGCCATTCCCTTCCCCTTAAAAGCAGAATGGTACTGACCGGCAAAGATATTTGCCGACAGTTTTTTGGTTTTTATCTCAATCTTACGAACTTTTTTTAATAACTCACTTTCCATTACGGAACATCTATTTTATTTACGATTTCGTTAATGATGTTTTCGGAGGTAATATTTTCTGCTTCCGCTTCATATGTTAAGCCCACACGATGACGCATAACGTCCATACAGATAGCCCTTACGTCTTCGGGAATCACATAACCACGCCTTTTAATAAAAGCAAACGCACGAGAAGCCAATGCAAGATTGATTGTAGCACGAGGCGAACCACCAAAAGCAATAAATGATTTAAGGTGTCCAAGACCGTATTGCTCAGGGAAACGAGTCGCAAACACAATATCGGTAATATAATTGGCTATTTTGCGGTCAATATAAACTTCTTCTACCACCTTGCGAGCATACAAAATGTCCTTTGGTTTAATGATTGCGTTAAGCGGTTGTTTCTCTGCAAAAATCTGTTGTCGCATTATCTCCGCCTCTTCTTCCTTATTTGGATAGGTGATAACAACTTTCATCATAAAGCGGTCAAGTTGTGCTTCGGGCAAAGGATATGTTCCCTCCTGCTCTATAGGGTTTTGCGTAGCCAGAACGAGAAATGGTTCGGGTAATCGGTAGGTCTGGTCTCCTATTGTAACCTGTCGCTCCTGCATCGCTTCCAATAAAGCAGACTGAACTTTTGCCGGCGCACGGTTAATCTCATCTGCAAGTACAAAATTGGAAAAAACAGGTCCTTTTTTCACGTTAAAAGCCTCTTCTTTCGGGCTATAAATCAACGTACCTACAACATCGGCAGGCAGTAAATCGGGAGTGAATTGAATACGGCTGAATTTCGCTGCAATAACCTTTGCCAACGATGTTATAGCCGCCGTTTTTGCTAATCCCGGTACTCCTTCCAAAAGTATGTGTCCATCACTCAAAAGACCAATCACAAGCCTTTCCACCATTTGTTTTTGTCCTACGATAGCCTTACTCATTTCCAGCATTATGCTATCAACAAAAGCACTTTCTTTTTGAATCTTTTCGTTTAATTCAATTATATCCATAATTTAACGTTGTTTTGTTACAATTCTTAAAAATATCACTTAAAACGTATAAAACTTCTATTTATTATTCACTAATGCAAAAAAAATTTATCAAATGCCATTTTGAATTTTCCGCACCTTTAACTCGGCATACTAAAACTTGATTATAGAAATCTATAATTTGATTATAGATTCCCGAAACTTGATTATAGAATGCTGTAATTTGATTCCGGAAATCCATATCGGGCGGTTGTCTTTATGAAATGAAAAAAACGGTATCCTGTTACTTCAAGATACCGTTTGTCAATGATGTAAGAATTATTTTCTTCTCCTGTATTTATGCCCCTTCTTTTTACTTCCCCCAACCGCATCTTCATCAAAATATCCGTAACCATAACCATATCCATATCCATATCCGTAACCATAGCCATAACGATTGCTATAAGAATATCCATATTTCTGCATCAGGGTTTCAACGCTGTTAAGAACGAAACTTACTTTGTGATTCTGCTGTTCCAATTCGCCAAGAGTAATGTTCAACACTTGTTTGTTGGTGTGTCCTGTTCGTATCACAAAGATATTTACGTCAGTCCATTGCATCAATGCTGAAGAATCGGCAATTAATGAAGTAGGAGGCGTATCTAAAATGATGTAATCGTATATTTTTCTCACTTCTCTCAACAATAAAGCATTACGTTCGGAATCCACAAGTTCGGATGGATTTGGCGGAACTGGACCGGAAACCAGTACATCAAGATTTTCAAATTCCGTATGCTGTATAATGTCTTCTATTTTGTCCTTGCCAATGAGAAAAGTAGTAATACCCTTTTGGCGAGTGATATTTGAAAAGATATTATGCAGATTAGGCTTACGCAAATCATAACCCATAATCAATGTTTTCTTGCCTGAATAAGAAAATACGGAAGCAAGGTTTAAGGCAATAAATGATTTACCTTCTCCCGGTACGGAAGATGTAACAAGTATTATTTGTCCTTCTCCTTCTTTTTCTTCAGGTGCAAGATATTTGATATTGGTTCTTACGGCACGAAAGGCTTCAGCCACTTGCGATTTAGGCTTATCCAACACAACCATTTTGTTTGCATCCTCAGGTAATAAAGGTATATAACCGAGAATTGTAGCATTCGGAATCAGTTTATCCAAATCTTCTTTGCTGTCAATAGTTGTCTTCAAACTCATCTTTATAAAGATGTAAATTGCAGGCAGAAGCAAGCCAGCCAAAAAGGCTATCATAAAATTGACAGTCGTATTAGGGAACACCTTTATCGCTTCTCTTGCCTTGTCAATCACTTTATGGTCAGGTACTGCGGCAGCAGCATTTATTTGAGCATCGGCTTTCTTTTCGTAAAGGTATTTATATATTTCGGTAGTGAATTTGAACTGACGCTCAATGCTTACTTTGTTCTTTTCTTCCGATGGTAATCTGTTCGCATCAGCCATATAAGATGCTTCTTTGCGATTAAGATTGTCAAGTGTTATCCTTGCAATGTCCTTGGCACTTCTTACGTTTTCGCTTATCTGGTCAAGCAAACTTTCTATTTCGGTGTTTAAGTTCTGCACAGCCGGACTTTTGGCTGAACTTGTGCGTAATAACTGCTTTCTTGCAAGATTTTTCTGCACCAACATAGTAATAATTTCACTTAATACAGGTTCATTGATACCAACTGTAGCAGGAACAACAATAGAATCTATTTTTTTGTTATTGATATACTTTAATATATTGTCATAATACTGCAAGGCAATAGTCTGTTCTAATTTCTTCTCGTCAAGTTCCGATAATTTATTGTAGAGAAGAGTTGCCGTACCTTCAAGATTTATGCTATTGCTCCTGATATGAAATGCCTCTCTTTGGTTTTCCGTTTCACCTAACGACTCTCCTATTATACCCATTTGCTTATCAACAAACTCTACTGTGGTTTCATTTGTATGATTTTTCTCCGCATAAGTTTGGTCTATATAAACTTTACACAAAGCATTTATGAAATCTATTGCCTTTTGTGGATTTTGATGTCTGTATTTTATTTTGATAATAGTTGCTTCTTTTTGCAGTAGTTCAATTTGCGTACCCGTGAATAATTTTGTTTCGGCATCAAGATCATTTATAGTAAAACTGTAATTCAACTTTGACAAAGCAGGATAATAATAGTCTTTCAATCTAATTTTGAACTTCATACCGTCAGCATTATACCATTGATTGTATTTGAGCAATTTATTGCTGACTCCTTTAACATTTATTGTTTGGTCAAGTACGCAATCGTGTACGGAATCATAGGCATACACTGCAACGTTGGATTTAGCATTGTAAGAAATAACACATGAGTTATTATCCCTTATTTTAAGGTCAATATAAATGCCCGTTGCTTGAGGCTGCAATGTATCAATCTCTACTTCAAAAGGAGAATCTTTATAAATATCCAGTGTTTTTAATCCTATACTCTGATAGTATGTTGTAAAGTATTTAAGATTTCTAATGGTATTCTTAACCATTGTAAAGGATTGAATAGTTCCTATCTCATTTTGAAAAGATTGAGTTGATAATACTTTCTGAGGTAAAAGTACTTCGGAAAAAGTTGCCGCCATTTTGTCATCACCGCTTTTTATTAACAGTTTGGCTTCTGTCTCATATTGAGGTGAAGAGTATTTTGTTATAGCAAAGGCTGCAAGCAATGCAACTAAAATACAAATGACAAACAGTCTCCATTGCTTTATTATATTAAATATCAGTTCGGCTACATTTATACCGTTTGCTTCATTCTCAACCTTCTTTATGTTGTTGGAGTTATTGTTTATGTTTTCCATATTTTTTTTTCGTTTAATTGCCTTTTATGGTTAAAATCAGTAAAACTAAAGATATTGCTGTTGAAATAATAGAAAGGGAACTTGCTATTGTACTCATTGGTATATTGAAATTAGCAAAATCTTTTGTTACCTTGTTAGGTTCAACAAAAACAATATCACCCGACTTCAAAAAGAAGTTAGGATCCTGTAAAATATCAGCCCTTCTTAAATCCAAAGTATAAATAATATCTCTGTTATTTTCTTTTCTTATAATTTTTATAGCCTTACGGTTTGCATGATAAGTAAGGTCTCCTGCTGTAGAAATAACATCAAATATACTCACCTTGTCTTTTGAAAAGGTATATACGTTTGGTCTGTTTATTTCTCCAAGTATTTCTACTCTAAAATTCACCAGTTTACAGGTAACAATAGCATCATAGGCATATTCCTGTACTTTTTCTTCAATTAACACTCTTGCCTCTTCCAAAGTAAGCCCTTTAAGATAAATTTCACCTATAATAGGAAAACTAATATATCCCTTACTGTCAATGGTAAAACTTGTCATATAGAGAGCCGTTTCATTCATAGAATAATTAACCGTACTTGACAAAACCTTAAAATCCTCCCTTGTTTGTTCGCTTCCACACATTACATTAACGAACAATTCGTCATTTTCCGTAAGCGTGTAAGGTTGCACAAATTCCGATTTATCTTTTGGATATACGTAGGTATATACACTATCCTTTGGAGTATCACTCTGAAAATAGATTAGGTTTTTTTGAGGCGTGCAAGCCCCTAATAACAAAATTATTGCTAAAAACAATAATAAACGTAATGATTTTTGTTCCATACTATGTTGATTTATTTTATTCATTATCTTATTTCATTAGAAAGTTTTAACAGATATTCCAACTGTATAAAAACTGCATCCATTCCTTCCGAACTTTTTGCAGGAAGATATGTTTTTGAATACTCTGCATAATAATTTTCATCATTGCCAACAATACCCTGCTCCACAATACAATTAGAAGCATCTATGCAATTTATCCAAACTTTATAACCATTTGACATATCCTTTGAAACAGTTATTTGTGTAAGGTCTATTCTTATTGTGGTTTCAGAGCCTTTTTTATCTGTCCATACATACGAAAGATAACCATCACCCGACAATGTAAAAGAATGATATTGACCATCCGTAATTTCAGATTCCATTATGCTGCAACTTTCTTCTATAGTCTGTGCATTAACATTTAAGGTAACAATGCTGCAAACCACAAAAATTAAATATATAACTAATTTATTCATCATCTGTTTTTTCAAATTTCGTTACTTTTCAGCGGGCAAAGGTACAAAAAAATTATTATAATTAAAGAAATTGGTATTAAAAATAAGAAATAATTTTATCTATTTCGCTTAAAATGTTATCTTTTCCTGCCTTTGTTTGTGCAGAAGAAATAAATATATTTGGAAGTTCTTCCCAGTATTCAGTAAGTTTTTTTTTGAAATTCTCTATATTTTTATTTGTTTGATTTTGGCTTTGTTTGTCTATTTTTGTGAAGATAATTGCCAATGGTTTGTTGTTTTTTCCAAGAAAATTGATGAAGTCAATATCCGATTTCTGTACATCAAGTCTTGAATCAATCAAAACAAAGGTTGTCATAAGATTTTCTCTTTTTAGAACATAGTCATTTATCATTTTTGACCATTGATGACGCATTTTTAACGATGTTCTTGCATAACCGTAGCCCGGTAAATCCACCAAATACCATTGGTCATTAACCAAAAAATGATTTATAAGTTGCGTTTTACCCGGTTGAGAACTTGTTTTGGCAAGCCCTTTACGATTTACAAGCATATTTATTAAAGAAGATTTGCCTACATTAGACCGCCCAATAAAAGCAATTTCGGGTTTATTGTCCGCAGGGCATTTATTGACATTCGTATTACTTATAACAAATTCCGCACTTTTTATATCCATAAATCATTAAAGGTATCTTTCACGTTTGTCGGGATAAATATCGGCTATGGTAACAAGTATTCCGGTTTCTTCCACGTTGCTGAAATGTTTATTTACGCTCGTGCCGAATGATTTCATTGTAGAAGACAAATTCATATAGGCATTAACCAATGGGGGAACATTTTCTCCCAATTCTCTTACATTATGAACAAGAATTTGATAATCCTCCTTGTAATTTTTGCCATTAAAAATACGGACTAATTCATTATAATCACTTTCTATTTTCACTTCTTCCTTTGGGAAGACCAATCCTTCATTATCGGGAAAATGTTTCTTATAAAAATAAAGTATTAAATCACGTGCTTTGACATTTAATGACGGATACATAGTTATCTTTCCAAAAAAGTACTTTACATTTGTATTTGTAACATATAAACCACCAAGTCCGTCCCACAAATTATCAAGCGAATACATACCTTTCCTGATATTGTAAGTAGGCTGATAGTCAGGGCGAACAAAAGAACGACCGAGTTCCATTGTATTTTCAAGGTAATGTTTGCAAAATTCGTCCGTAAAGAGAAATAAATCGGCTGTTGCACTTTGCAGTTCGCCACTTTCATCTTTTAATATGTCCTTACCTATCAAAAACCTGTAACCGCCAATGATTTCTTCGTCTTGTGGGTCATAAACAAAAAGTTGCCTGTAACAATGAGGAAACGGAAGTAAATCATATTTATCCACATCGCATTCCGTACCGCTACCGCCGCCTTCCGCTCCAAAACTAATTTCACGCAAACGTCCTATTTCCCTCATTATGTTTGGAGATTGATGAGCGGTTGTTATATAAAGTTCTCTATTTCCTTTTTTTGTGGGTTTAAAAAATATCCCTTCCGCAAGTTCCTTTTTTATCAGGTTCTTATCAACGGGGGGTATTACATAAGACGTATCCAATCCTTTTTGACTCATATTTTTATGTTTTTATGGCTGCAAAGATACAAAAATTTCAATTAACCAAAACAAAAACCGACAAACTTAATTATCGGGCTTATTTATTAGCATTAACTTTTCAGTGAATTATAACTTTCAAAAACCTTTTGTCATTGTTTTTTGTGCAGAATACATAACCCATTTAGCATTAAGTTGTGCCGTTTGCAGTTGTTCGAAGGTTTGATTTGTAATTTCGAGCGTAGTTTTATAGACTGATAACTTCGTAATGAAGTTATTAACCCACGCCTTAAACTCTAATTCCCTTGTAGGGATCCAATCTGCATTATGTCCCATAACTTATTGAATTTTATTATTTATTATTAAATTATTTTTTATATACATTAAATTATAAAGTGTAAAAAGTCCGGTTTTTTTCGTTGTTGTAACGTTACAATAATTTTCTGTAACGTTACAACAACTTTCTGTAACATTACAATAACTTTCTGTAACGTTACAATAACTTTCTGTAACGTTACAATAACTCTCTGTAACGTTACAATAACT
>JAISTG010000041.1 GCA_031272705.1 Bacteroidales bacterium
CAATGAGCCGTTGCAGGAAGCGATATATTCCATTGCTATAGTCATTTACACATCTGTTATAGTCCTTTGCTGTCATCTTTCCTTCTTTTGTGAAAACATTGTTAAGACGAACAAAGGTATAAAAAAGTTACAATTCCGTGAAACTTTTATCCATTTCTACGGAATGCCGTTAAAAAGTACTTCTATAATCATTTCATTTCCACATAATAAAGTAATACGTTCTTGAACCTTTATCTCGGCGTAGCCAAATCAAATTACAGCATTCTATAATCAAATTACAAAACGCTGGAATTTGATTATAGAATTCTGTAATTTGATTCTAATTTGTCAAAATCAAGTTTCGTGAATGTGAAATCAAATTTTGACAATACGTAAGAGGCTTTTATAACAGCCTTACGGGATATTTTCATCGGTCTTTTCAACTTATTTCATCGGTTTTTGCTTGTGTAATCATTTCAAAACAAATACTTTTGCAAACGGAATGAAAAATAAATTCAAGAAAAACTTTGAAAACTTTTTTTGTATCAAAAGTTTTTTGTACTTTTGCAGCCGTTAATAATGATAAAAATAATAGAAAAAATATCGTAAAGCAATGACAGTCAGAGAAAAGATAATAACCGAAATGGGAAAACAAATTGAAATGAAAAGTATTAAGGTTATAACTATGGACGAAATAGCACAAAACGTTGGCATATCAAAGCGTACCTTGTATGAAATTTTTCCCAGCAAAGAGTCTTTGATAAAGGAAGTTCTTATTGCATTCATTCAGAAAGTTAGAGAGATGGTAGAAGAAATTATAGACGGCAATGATAATATCTTTGTGAAGATGTTGAAAATTATTTATTTGAAACATCAAATGCTTGAGAAGATACGTTTTGAACGAATCACTGAAATAAGAAAGACTTATACGGGTCTGTTTAATGAAATCTTTGATAAAACAGCGTGGAAAGACGGAAAATATGACGGATACAAGTTTTTCCAAATGGCAATCCAAGAGGGATTTATAATGGAAAAAATCAATGTAGATTTCATTATAAGTATGATAGACCTCAATATGCGTAACGCAATGACAGATGTGTATTTGAAGGAAAATTGTTTTTATCCTGTTAAAACAATAGCAATACTTCATATCATTATAATAATAAGAGGTATTTCTACGTTAAAGGGAATAGAAATTATTGACGAGTTCACGTCAAAGATAAAAGACATCAATAACATTGAAATAAACAAATAATAAAATTATTTACGAATTAAAGATCTAATGAAATGAAAAGAATAGGAATTTTAATTATAGTGGCAACTGTAAATATGTATTTTATGGTTGCGTGTTCAAATAAAAAAGAAGAGAAGCAGGCTGAAAAAACTATTCCTGTAAAAACAATGACCGTAGAATTGTCTAACACAAGTAGCGAAAAGAATTACGTAGGAACGGTAGAAGAATCGGTAGCGGTTTCGCTCTCATTTTCGGGTATGGAAACGGTGGAACAGGTTCTTGTTTCCGAAGGGCAACGTGTGCATAAAGGGCAACTGCTTGCCGTTCTAAATACTGCAACTGCAGAAAATTCATATAAAATGATGTTAGCAAAACAGCAGCAGGCTCAAGACGCTTATGACCGCCTTGTTAAAGTGCATGAAAAAGGCTCTTTGCCAGATATTAAATTTGTAGAGGTAGAAACAGGTTTGCAACAGGCAAAATCAATGGCAGCTGTTGCCAAAAAAAACCTTGACGATTGTCGGCTTTATGCTCCGCGAGATGGTGTAATTGCTGCAGCAAATATTGAAGTTGGTAGCAATGTAATGCCGAGTGTAGCAGCTTTCAAACTTGTTTCGGTGGACAGGGTGAATGTAAAAATATTCGTTCCCGAAAACGAAATAAGCAAGATAGTAGAAGGGCAGATGGCTAAAATAGTTGTTACTGCGCTTGAAGATGCTGTTTTTACGGGCAAAATTGAAATGAAAGGTGTCGCGGCAAATGCAATGTCGCACACTTACGAAGTAAAAATCGGCATTGCCAACCCGCAAAAATCGTTGTTGCCCGGAATGGTTTGCAAAGTCTCTATTGCAAATGCCAACAATGAAACCGCAGAAATCGTACTTCCTAACCGTGCCGTGCAGATTTCAGCAGACAACCGTCATTTTGTCTGGCTCGCCGAAAACAATGTTGCTCACCGCCGCTTTGTTTCGGTTGGCAATTTGACCAATACGGGAATCGTTGTTACTGAAGGACTTTCAGCAGGCGACAAAGTGATTATAGAAGGGATGATGAAAGTGAGCGAAGGAATACGTCTGAACTGTGATTTTATAAATGATTAGTTGAACAAAAATTAAAATCAAAATGAATCAGGAAAATCAAAAAAATCGCTGTTCAAACAAACAGAACAACAAAATCATAGAATGGGCTATGCGTAACCGACAGATAATACTTCTGTTGGTGGCAGTGCTGTTCGTGGCGGGAATATACTCGCTGCAAACTATGCCCAAGCAGGAAATGCCGGAAATAGTTATCCGTCAAGGCGTTGTGGTGGGAGTTTTTCCGGGAGCAAGCGCCGAGCAGGTAGAAGAACAACTGACAAAGCCGCTTGAACGTTACCTTTTCACTTACAACGAAGTGAAGCGAGACAAAACGACATCGAAAACCGAAGACGGAATTACTTACGTTTTTGTGGAACTTGCCGACGAAGTGAATGACAAAAACATCGTCTGGTCGAAAATAAAACACGGCTTGGCACAATTCAAATCCTCGCTACCTACGGGCGTGCTGGCAGTAATTGCCAATGATAATTTCGGCGACGTCTCGTCAATCCTTATCACGATGGAATCAGACAATAAGACACCGCGTGAGATTGACGGCTACTGCGATGTGCTCGAAGATCGCCTGCGCACCGTGCCGGATGTGGCTAACGTACGCCGGTTTGGTTCGCAAAAGGAGCAAATTAGTATTTACGTGGATAATGAGAAACTTGCAGCTTATAATATCGGCTCTAAAATGCTGATGGCTAATCTGATGGCACAGGGATTGACGCTTGGCGGCAGCACTCTCGAAACCGAGCAGGCGGTAATGCCGATACATATCACCGAGACCTTCCGCACGGAGCAGGAAATAGCCGAGCAAATAATCTTCGCCTCGACGCAGGGCGGTGTGGTACGAGTCAAAGACATAGGGCGAGTGGTGCGCGAATATCCGAAGCCCGACTCGTACATTACCAACAACGGCAAACGCTGTGTGTTACTGTCGGTTGAAGTGAAATCAACGGCAAATATTGTATCTTTTGGAAAGGAAGTTGATAAGGTTTTGGAAGATTTCAAAAAAAGTGAACTGCCTGCGAGCGTGAATATCAACCGCATAGCCGACCAACCGAAAGTGGTAGAAGAATCGGTTACAAACTTTTTGAAGGAACTGATTATCGCTATTCTCGCTGTTATTTTGATAACGATGATTTTGCTGCCTTTCCGCGTGGCGGCAGTAGCGGCGACGTCTATCCCGATTACTGTTGCTATTACACTGACAGTGATGTTTTTTGCAGGAATTCCTCTCAATATGGTTACGCTGGTGGCGTTGATTGTTGTTTTGGGAATGATTGTTGATAATTCCATCGTCATTGTGGACAGTTATATTGATAAGTTAGACAGCGGCAAAGATCGTTGGGAATCAGCTATTCGCAGTGCACAGGAATATTTCAAATCCATCCTTTCTGCAACTCTGGCGATAAGTATCACGTTTTTTCCACTGATTTTGACAGTCAAAGGCACTATGCGGAATATGCTGCAACATTTTCCCTGGACAATGAGTATCACACTGCTTATCTCACTTATGGTGGCTATGCTTGTTATTCCGATTATTCAGTATTTTTTGATAAAGAAAGGATTACATTCTGATAAAGAACAGCGCCGTACCATTCTTGATTACATTCAATCCGGTTATGAATGGCTGCTTGCAAAAGTTTTTGCCTTTCCTAAAACTACAATCGCCGTTGCGTTAGCAAGCATAGTGGCAGGTATACTGATTTTCAAATCCCTGCCGCAGCGAATGATGCCGATAGCGGAGCGAGATCAATTTGCTGTTGAAATCTATTTGCCAAAAGGCAGTCCGCTCGAAAAAACCGCTTTCATTGCCGACAGTTTAGCAAAAATCTTGCGGACAGACGAACGAGTGAAATCGGTTTCGGCATTTATAGGCACAAGTTCTCCGCGTTTTCATATGGTTTATGCGCCGCAGATGCCGTCAAAAGCATACGGACAATTTATCGTCAATACCATTTCCAATGAGGCAACCGAACAGATGCTTGACAAATATTCCGACCGCTACGCACGCTATTTCCCTGAAGCATACGTCAAGTTTAAACAACTTGATTTTCAAAATTATGAATCACCCATAGACATCCGTCTTATTGGAGACAACATGGAAGAACTTAAAATTCAGGCAGAAAAAATAAAAACATATCTGCAAACGCTCAATGAATGTACGTTTGTGCGCACAAGTTTTGATATTCCAGCGCCAGGTATCGGTATCATACTTGATCCCGAAGAATCTTCGCGTCTGGGCATTAACAAAACATTTGTTTCGTTGGGTATTTCGTCAGGCTTGACAGGTATGAAAATCAGTGATTTGTGGGAAGGGAACTACGCTATGCCTGTATGTATTGAGCCAGAATATGACAGCAACAAGAATGTATCCGATTTGGAAAATTTGCAAGTTTCGGGTATGCTTGGCACGTCTGTTCCACTGCGGCAAGTCGCAAAAATTGCACCCGAATGGAACGAAAGCGTTATCACGCATCGCAACGGTGTCAGGACTTTAAGCGTCCTTGCCAATGTCCGCCGCTTTGCTTACGAGAATACGACTTTTGAAAAAGTCCACCGTTACGTTGAAACGGAAATTGTCCCACAACTTCCCGATAATATCTCGGTTTCCTATGGAGGCACTTTTGAACAGAATGAAGAGGTGATGACGCCAGTAATTAGAGCAATGCTAATTGCCTTTGTGATAATGTTTTTCATCCTCGTATTCCATTTTCGCAAAATTAAACTTGCAGTAACAGTAATGCTTTCTGCAGCGCTGAGTATCTTTGGAGCGGCTTTTGGTGTTTGGGTTCTGGGGATTGATTTTAGTGTATTTGCCATTTTGGGAATCATTGCACTGGTGGGTATTATCATCCGTAACGGAATAATTATGTATGATTACATAGAATTTTTGCGATTTACTAAAGGCAAAAGTGTTCTTGATGCTGCTGTAGAAGCCGGCAAACGCCGTATGCGTCCTATATTCCTCACTTCTGCTGCTGCCTCTATGGGCGTGTTGCCGATGATTATAAGTCAAAGTCCTATGTGGACAGGAATGGCGGCAATTATCTTCTTTGGAACGCTTATAACTATGGTGTTAATAGTTACGGTTTTGCCGGTGGTTTATTGGTTAGTGGAGAAAAATTCAAATAAATAAAATAATATGTCAAAATCAAATAAAAATTTCTGCTCAAATCTGCGATTTATCTGCATCATATGCGTGCTAAACGTGTTATCCGTCGATGCACAGCAAGTTCTAACATTGGAACAGTGCAGGGAATTGGCATTGAAGAATAACGAAAAAATCAAAAACGCCAATTTATCCGTTGAGATTGCCAAACAACAGAAAAAAGAGGCATTTACAAAATACTTTCCTTCCGTAAGTGCCACCGGAATGGGCTTTATGGCAAACAAACCTATGTTGTCTATGGAAATGGATTTGTCGGAAATGATGCAACCGATGATAACTACTTTTGCACCGATAACAGATTTGCTGGCACAACTCGGTATAACGTTTGACCTTTCCGCATTAAGCAGTTTGTCTCAGCCTCAAAAGATTGAAATGTTGAAAAACGGAATTATAGGCAGTGTAACGGCAACTCAACCTTTGTTTGCAGGAGGGCAGATTGTCAATGGTAACCGTCTGGCTCAGGTTGGAGTAGAAGTAAGTCAAATTCAAAGAAATATATCCGAAAATGAAGTGTTGTTGAATACCGAAAGTTATTTCTGGACACTCGTTTCATTAAAAGAGAAATTGAAAACCATTGATAATTCTTCCGTAATGCTAAAGCAAATTTTTGACGACGTGAAAATAGCCGTTGAAGCGGGACTGACAACCAATAATGACTTGCTACGGGTTGAAATTGAACAAAATACACTTGCCGGTAATAAACTCAAAGTTGAAAATACCTTGAATATACTTAAAATGTCCTTCGCTCAATATATCGGATTGGACAATGAGGATTTTGATGTCGTAACTCCAAACTTGGAAACCGGTAACCCGATACTCACAGCCGCAAATGATTTATCTGTGGAAAATCGTCCCGAATATCAACTGTTAAACAAGTCTGTGGAAGCCGCCAAATTAAAACTTGATATGGAATATGGGAAAATTATGCCCACTGTTGCCATCGGAGCGGGCTACAATTATATGCATTTTGATATGAATAAGGATAACGGTACCAAGAACAATTTCGGTATGCTTTTCGCCACCGTTTCCATACCCATAACCGACTGGTGGGGAGGTTCGCACGCCATAAAAAGGGAAAAGTTGGCATATCTTACGGCTCAAAACCAAATGGAAGCAACGTCAGACCTGTTACGGATACAACTGCAACAGTTTCGTAATGAGGTAAATGAGGCGTATGAACAGACATTACTTGCCAAAAAATCCATAACCGCAAGCGAGAACAATTTGAATACGGCTCAGGATAATTACTCCGCAGGACTTATAACCCTTTCCGAATTACTTGAAGCACAGAACCTTCTGCAACAGGCAAGAGATAATTTTACCGAAGCAATGAAGGAATTACAGATTGCAAACTGCAGGTATTCCAATGCCGTCTCCAAAACTTCCGGGGGAGGAGACAGAACTCTTGGAGGAGGAGACAGAACTCTTGGAGGAGGAGACAGAACTCTTGGAGGAGGAGACAAAACTTCCGGCGGAGGAGACAAAACTTCCGGCGGAGGAGACAGAAGTTCCGGCGGAGGAGACAGAACTCTTGGAGGAGGAGACAAAACTCTTGGAGGAGGAGACAGAAATTAAAAAAAAGTAAATAACTAAAATAATTATAGTAATGATAAACAGGAAAATAACTTTAATGATGTTGGGATTGCTTACGTTTTCCTCAACACACACTTTCGCTCAGCAAACGCCTGATGCCGAGCGTTTGAAATTGGATTTACAAACGGCGTTGCAAATTGCAGCAGACCAAAATCCAACCATAAAAATCGCCAATCTGGAAATTCAACGTGTGAATTACAGCAAATGGGAAACAATCAGCGGATTATTCCCTGGAATTTCGGCAACAGGGCAGTATATTAACAATATAAAAAAGTCGGTTATGTTTGTGCCGCCTGCAATGGCTGCATTGTCCGGCGGGCAACCTTATATGGAAATCGGTTATACCAATGCTTACACCGGGACTTTGGCTGCGTCAATGCCGTTGGTTAATTTCTCTTTGTGGGAGAGTATTAAGGCAAAGCAGTACGATATGGATCTTGTCTTGGAGCAGGTTAGGGCATCCAAAGTTGATATGACAAAACAGGTGAAGGATGCCTATTATATGGTATTACTTTCCAATGCGTCTTTGGATGTTTTGGAGCAAAGCATAACCAATGCAAAGGAAACCCTGAAAACAACCAAAGCCGCTTACGAGCAGGGAGTTGTAAGCGAATATGATTATATACGTGCTTCGGTGCAGGTTAATAATCTCAATCCTGCGTATATTCAGGCTAAAAACGGGGTTGAACTTGCTTTGATGCAACTAAAAATGCTTCTGTCTTTACCAGCCAATCAGGAAATTGATATTACGGAAACTTTGGAAAGTTTTTCAACCAATCTGTCTCTGCTTGACCTAATGGAAACTAATGCTACATTAGATAATAACACCGAATTGAAACAATTAGATCTTAATATCAAATCCTTGGAAAGCAAATTAAAACTTATAAATACCCAATATCTGCCTTCATTGTCAGCCTTTGGTCAGTATGCTTATCAAACGCAGGCTGATGACTTTAAGTTTAATGATTATAACTGGGTTGGCTCGGCGCAGTTGGGTTTGCAATTATCCATACCTATATCGGGTATGAATGTTATTTTGCAGGCGAAACAGGCAAAAATTGCAATACAGGAGTTGGAATTGCAAAAGGATTACGTGATAGACGGAATGGACTTACAAATTCGTTCTGCAATAGATAATATGAAGGCTGCAAACGAGCAGTTGATTGCCAATCGAGATGCCATCTCACAAGCAGAACGCGGTTATGAAATAGCAAAAGTACGTTATCAGACAGGTACGGGAACGATTCTTGAACTTAATGATTCGGAATTATCTATGACGCAGGCAAAGTTAAATTTTCAGCAGTCGCTTTATAACTTCCTGACGGCACAAAGCAACCTTGATAAGGTTATGGGTAAGGAAAATTAAATTACCACTCTTAAAACAAATAGATTGATTAAAATAAAATAAACATTTAGTAAAATGAAAAGAATATTGTATTGTGCGGCTATATTACCGCTTATGATTGCAGGTTGTTCAAAAAAAACAGATAAAGAAAAGCAATCTGCCGAACAAACTCCCAAAGTTACCATAGAAGTAGCGCAAAAACAGGAGATAGACCAGATTTATACTTTCTCTTCTACGGTTGATGCGAAGATAAAAAACTACATTTCTTCGGCAGGCGGTACGAGAATTGAAAAAATTTGGGTTGAAGTTGGTGACCGCGTAGCAAAGGGACAAAAACTTGTTACGATGGAGAA
>JAISTG010000067.1 GCA_031272705.1 Bacteroidales bacterium
AAAAAAGGTATTCTCTTTGGCTCTTATGGCTGGGCGCCAATGAATATTAAGGTTATGCAACGTTATTTTGAGGAATCTTCTATTGAACTTGTTGCAACATATAACTTCAATTTTATCCCCAAACCTGAGGATTTGCAGTCCGTAACCAAAGATCTGGAAAATAAAATCTAAATGGAAATATAGTAAATAAAAAAAGAGAGACGTTGAATTATTCAACGTCTCTCTTTTTTTATTTACTTTTGCAGTACCAAATTGAAAGAATATGGATAACAAAAAACAACAAATTGAAAAATTTACTTATGTTCTATTGGTGGAAAGAATTATAGGCAATCCGGATAGTAAAAAATTGGTAGATTGGGCTTTGGAAGTGTTGCAACAAGGTTATGAAAGTGAGAATTTGTATATACTTGCAGGTCTGGATAACGACTCAACCGAAGAACGAGAAAAGTTTTTTGAAAAATCCCTTGAAGATTTGAATATGGAATATCCTAAAACCGAAGAAGAACATCTTAAATTCTATGCTGTTTATATTGCCGAACAAGTAGTAAAAAAGGAAATAGACGTGATTACCGGATTAAGAAAAATGTATGAGATAGCAGTTAAAAGTCAATATAACGAACTCTACATGTATTTTTATAGTTTAGAAGATGAAGTGAATTTATTATTGAACGGTTTTGGGTCTCTTTTTATAAGCGATTTAACATTGGAAAACTATAAGGATTATGTTTTTGAAGCATTTGAATTGTTTTTGGAGAAGCAGATATTAAAAATTCCTGCGGAGGAACAAAGTAAATTCTATTGTAATAATTGCAGACAATTTGTTAATTTCAAATTAGACAATAAGAAAATGCTTAAAAAGATATGGAATTTCAAACTTATAACCAAAAGAGAAAAGTGGTGGCAAATAAGAAAACGTCCTGTGGCAAAATTTCCTTCCCCTGTGTGTGAAATATGCGGTTCAATGAATTTAATGTCTGCATACAAACATTCTATCCAACGATTACTGATAGAAAAGTATAAAAAAAAGCAGGCTTAACGGACACAACTCTATTATAAAGTCAGACAGCATCGTTATTGTGTTTTTTGGTACTTTCATACTTGGTTGAAGAAAAGTTATTATAAAATTTTTTTGTACCTTTGCACCCCGATAAAATTCTTATTAAGAAACATCAAAAATGATGGGAGAAACCAACAAAACAAAGGAACAGATTGCTAAAGATTACTGCCGTGAAGGTAACAGAGCCTTTTCAAACAAGCAATACGAAACGGCAATAGATTATTATCAACAGGCGATAGAAAGTAAGCCGGATTACGCAGAGGCTTATTTATTTTTGGGAAAAACTTATTGGATTTGGTACAAAAAGTACGAAGAGGCAATAAAGTTTTTTCAAAAGGCTGTAGATTGCAAACCCGATTACGCTGAGGCTTATTGCCTTATGGGACAGACTTATAAGATTTGGGATAAATTGTACGATAAAGAGATAGAATGCTATCAAAAGGCTATCGCATGTAAGCCCGATTTTGTAGATGCCTATTTTCATCTGGGAAAGGCTTATGAAAATGTAAAAAATGACGAGTTTGCAATGATTTATATGAAGCAGGCTGCACAACTCGGCAGTAAAAATGCCACACGATGGTTGAGCAAAGTAGATGATGGAAATATTAGACCGTCAATCCGGAGTATTTTTGACGAAGGTAGAAATGCCCTTAAACAAAAGCAATATGAGTTGGCATTGGAATGTTTTCAAAAGGTGATAACCTTAAAGCCCGATTTGGCAGAGGCTTATTTCACTCTGGGGAGTATTTACGGTATTTGGCGACAGGATTATAAGCAGGCGTTGGAGTATTATCAAAAGGCAATAGAGTTAAAACCCGATTATGCTGAGGCTTATTTCAATCTTGGAGTTGCTTACGGATTAACTGGCAACACACAGCAAGGAATAGACTATATGAAGCAGGCTGCACAACTTGGAAATGAGCCTGCAAAGAAATGGCTCAAAGCAAACAGCATAAAATAAAATAACGGCTTTGTCCATCTGCACTGACGTTATAGAAAAATATAGTATCTTTACCGTCTGATAGAATTTCATTATGGACATCAAAAAACTGACATCAAAAACATTAAAGGTCATTATGTGGCTTGTAATTGCTGTTGTAACGGTGGTTTTGCTTGCTGCTGCTTTGGTATATTTTAATCAGGATAAAATAAAGTCAATTCTCGTAAAGGAATTAAACGCTTCCCTGACCACAGAAATAAAAGTTAAACAGATAGATGTAACTTTCCTTTCCACATTTCCAAATGTTGCTCTTGCCTTTAATGATGTCCTTGCCTGCGATGCTTATGAGGGCGAAACGTCATCGGATACTCTGTTCTTTTTTAGACGTTTGTATCTGTCCTTTGACCTTTTTGACATAATGAAAAATAATTATACCATACGTAAAATCAAGGCAGAGGACGGCGAATTCAATATGAAAATTCGTAAAGACGGCAAAGAAAACTACATTTTTTGGAAAAAGAACGACAAAACACCAAGTCAAAATTTTAATTTACGACTGCGAGCCGTTGAATTGAGCAATACAACATACACATTCAGGAACGACTTTACTCACCAGTACTTTAACCTGCGGGTTATCAAGAGTTATGCCAATGGAAACTTCTATGCTGCTCATCAAACCATAAGGCTGAATGCCGAAACGGTGTTACAGGCTGTTCAGACGGACAATTTGATGATTGCAAGCAACTTGCCGCTCTATCTTGACCTGTCCTGTGAGAACGATACGAAGGACGGCAAAATTGAATTGACAAAGGGTAAAATCCAAACTGGCGAAATGAAGTTTGAAGCGGGCGGATACCTTACTTATAGTTCGGAAAATTTTATTGATATGACGATTGCAGGTCGCAAAATCTCTATTAAGCAACTTGTTAGCCTGTTACCGAAAAATGTAAGCGGCATCTTTAAGGATTATGTGAGCAATGGTAATTTGGTATTCAAATCCTGTGTTAAGGGAAAAATAAATAAGCAAAATGTTCCTGCGATTGATGCTGATTTTACGATACTTAACGGCAACCTTGCAAACAAAAAACTTGGTATAACGCTCTCTCAAATCAATCTTGCAGGTAAATACTCCAACGGAAAAGGCAATAAAAATACTGCTGCGAGGTTGGAAATCAGCAGATTTTCGGCTCGTTTTTGCGAAGGGTCGCTTCAAGGGTCGCTTATCTTGCAGGATTTTTCCAAGTTGAACCTTGCAGCAAAGTTAAAGGCTGATTTGGAATTGGGAAATCTGCAAAAAATGCTTCAAATTAAGAAAATAAATTCCATAAACGGCAATTTGAAATGCGATATTGAGGCAAGGGGAAGTTTGAAGCACGTTAGCGAATTTGCCAAGCAGATAACATTCGGCGGGATGGCTGATATAACAAATCTCAATCTTAAAATCAAGGATTTGGATTATGCTTTGAGCAAAACGAACGGAAGTTTTGAGTTTTCCAATCGCAGTATCAATGTGCTGAAACTTAATGGTATGCTTGACAATTACCCTTTGGCATTCACAGGTTCAATTCTTAATCCGTTCCATCTGCCTTCCGTCAGCGGCAATGTTCATTTGACGGCATTCGGCGGGGATATTGGCGGGAGGATTGCTTTTACCAATGAAACAAAAAACGGATACAGATTGCTGGGAGGGCTAAATATCTCATCGGTTGATGCTTCCAATGCGTTCAAATACTTCAAAAATTTCTCCCAAACGGCTATCACCGATGCCAATATCAAAGGAAAAATCAATGCAACAGCCACTTTTAATATCCCTTTTGACGATTCGTTGCACGTATTGAAGGATAAATTATCGGCAAATGTCTCTTACAGGTTGGAAAACGGCGGATTGAACAACGTATTGCTGATGAAAAAACTGTCACACTTCGTTGAAGAACAGGCATTGGAGAATGTAAAGTTTGCAACTCTTGAATCGTCATTACAGATTAAGGATGGAAATATCTATTTTGAGCCTTTGAATGTGGTATCCAATGCTTTGAGTTTTGAATTTCTCGGTAAGCATAATATGAAAAATGATTCCGTTGATTACAAATTCGCTATCAAAATGTCGGAACTTGCATCCAAGAAAAAGAAAGCAAAACTCAAAAAAGAGCAACAGCAATTCGGTACTTTTGAAGAGGACAAGAATGCACGCCTTACGCTCTTTGTGAAGGTCGGAGGGACAATGAAAAAGCCCGAATTCTCGTATGATATGAAGCGAAACCTGCAAGAAGCAAAGCAAATAATGAAAGAAGACCGCAAAAACATATCCGAACAAATCAAAAAAGACCTTCAAATCAACACGGAGCAGCAACGGCAGGACAAAGAGCAATGGCAACGACAGTCAAAAGGAGAATGGATAATACAATGGGAAGATTCGGCAAAAGACACCGCCGCAAAGAAAGAAACGGAAGAAAGTCCCGACCTGATAATAGAATGGTAGGGGAGAGCCGATTTTTGCTTTGGGTTGATACTTAACCCCTTAACTGTTCAAAGTTTTTCCCGTATACGCCCTGCGTTTTTGCAACCGATATAAAGGCTTGGGGATCTATATCCTTGATGAGCCGTAAGATAGCAATTCTGTCGTGCTTCTGTGCAAGCACCAGCAGCACTCGCTGTTCGTGTTTTGAGTACCAGCCATAGCCATTTAGCAAAGTAACACCCCGACCAACCTTATTGAGAATGGCATCTGCGATTTGCTCGTTATGTTGCGAGAAGACAGTGATTTGATACGACTGCCTGTTGCCCTCAATGGTCATATCCAAAACATAAGCAAAGACAAACATCACAACATATCCGTAAATTATATTCTCAATACCCATCTTCGGTAACAGGATAGCCGACAGGATAATAAATATATCAATGCTTAAAATGATGCGACCCGGCGATATATTTCGGTACTTATTGACAATCAGAGCAACAATGTCCGTTCCGCCGGTGTTGCCTCCGTTGTTGAATGCGATACCTATACCTATTGCCGACACGCCTGCCCCTATGATTGCATTCATAAACAGTTCAAAATGACTTGCATCTATGATTCGTTCAATGTGAATGACCTGTTGCCAAAGTATGAAACAGGCAGATGTTAAGGCGATACCGAATAACGTATTCACGGCAAACTTTTTCCCCATTATCTTAAAGGCAATCACAACGAGTATTGCGTTGATGCAGAAGTTACTGACGCCCATCGGTATATCGGTAGCGAAGTATATGATGGCGGTTGCCCCTGCCACGCCTCCTGCTATAATCTTTTGCGGTATCAGAAAAACGCTCCACGAAAACGTATAGAGCATTATACCGAAGGCAATCATAAAATATTGCCATATTACCTTGCCTGTCTTGTGTTTAGTTATCAAATCCATAGTGTTTTTTTTTGGCAAAAGTATAAAAAAATTTGATTTCAATTCAACCCATTCCAAATAACGGAAAACTCCAAACGAAATTCCGGTTTCACGAAACCTAGGTTTTATTTTTTTGGAACCTAGCTTTCAATTTCACGAAACCTAGGTTTTATTTTTTTAGAACCTAGGTTTCAATTTCACGAAACCTAGGTTTTATTTTTTTAGAACCTAGGTTTCATTTTAACGAAAGCCCGTTTCGTGAAAACGAAAACTAAAGTTTGGATAATTCTTTTTCTATATCCTCCAAACACATCTTGTATTTACGGTCAATGGAGGCGAGATTATTAACTTGTTTGCAGGCATGGATAACGCTGGAATGGTCTCTGTTTCCGCACTTTGCACCGATGGTTGCAAGGGAATGTTTTGTGAATTTGCTGGCAAGGTACATTGAAATATGCCTCACCCGTACTATTTCGCTTTTGCGGGAAGCGGTGGAAATTTTATTAACATCCACGTGAAAGTAATCGCAAACCGTCTTCTGGATGTAGTCAATGGTCACTTCCTGACGCACATTCTTAACAATAGAGTCAATTATCTGCCGCGCAAGTGCAAGAGTTATGTCCTTGTGATTAAGAGACGACTGCGCTATGAGCGAAATCAGGGCGCCGCTTAAGTCTCTTAAATTGGTGTTAATGTGGTATGCGAGGTATTCAATCACGTCTTCGGGCATAGAAATGCCGTCCTGCCTGATTTTTTGTTTGATGATGGCAATACGGGTCGCCACATCGGGTATTTTAAGTTCGTCACTTAGTCCCCACTTCAACCGAGACACCACTCTATCAGTGAGATTCAAGTCGGCAGGTGAGCGGTCGGAGGTAACGATGATTTGTTTGCGTTTGTTATGCAGGGAATTGAATATATTGAAAAAGATGTCTTCTGTTCCCTTTTTCCCAATGAAGAACTGTATATCGTCAATTATGAGTACGTCAACCATTTGATAGAACAACAGAAACTGATTTACGTCCTGATTATTCACCGACTCAATGAATTGTTGCATGAATTGCTCGGCAGAGATGTAGAGAACAGTGCTGTTAGGGAAGTTTTTCTTGGTTTCAAGCCCTATTGCGTTGGCAAGATGTGTCTTTCCCAATCCCACAGCCGAGTATATAAACAACGGATTGAAGGATGTGAGACCGGGTTTCTTTGCTATGGCATAACCAGCCGAACGAAGAAGCCGATTACAGTCGCCTTCGACGAAATTTTCAAAACTATAATTTTCATTCAAATTTGAAGGTATGGTTATCTTCTGTATTCCCGGAATGGTGAAAGGGTTTTGGTATCCTTCATTGCTGTGAGTTGGAATAGGGAAGGGGGCATGCACGGGCTTATTGTTTTTTGTCAGTTTGCCACTTGTTGAAGGCAGCACTGTGGAAATGGGATTATCCTTAATGCTTGTATCAACTAAAATTGTGTATTGCAGACATGCGTTCTGTCCTATCACTCTTCGCAACGTCTTAATCAGCAAGTCAAGGTAATGTTCCTCAAGATACTCGCAGAAAAAGTGCGTCGGAACTTGCAGAGTCAGTACATTATTTTCAAGGCTTAATGCTTTGATAGGCAAAAACCATGTTTTGAACAATTGTTCGTGCAAAAGATTATCTTTTATTATGGTCAGGCATTTCTCCCACACCTTTTCAACTTCTTTATTCATAAATAAGTAACTATAAAATTCATTTTTGTTATTGTGTTTTTTGAGTATGCAAAGATAAATGGTAATATGTTGAAAAAAAAATGGCAAAATGCTTTGTTGTTTGCAAAAAAAGTTTATAGAATAACTCTGTTTTGAGAATAGAAAATCAAAAAAAAACGTTACTAATGCTATTTTTCAGCATTTTACATTTACGTAAAAAATAAAATCAAATAAACAAATATTTTTCATTTTTTTTGTTTCATATTCATTTTATCTTTTTCCACAAAAAATAATCCTTTACAACATAAACCCGAAAAAAATAATCATTGTCATAGAACTTGATTTCAGAAAATTAGAATCAAATTATAGCGTTTTATAATTTGATTCTAGCGTTCTGTAATTTGATTTTAATAATTTATGTCTTGATTTCGGAAAACAGAGAGGGCATTTTGTAATTAACAAAACGCCCTCTCCATCTTAATTAACCTAAATTCATATTTATTTTATGCCTAATTTGCTCTTCATAGAAGGAGTTAAAGCATTTTTATTTATTTGAATATCAATAGTCTTATAGCGAACAAAGGCTTCCGAAGCGTAGAAATAACCCTCGTAAATGTTCTCCGTATTCCAAGAATTCTTTACTTTGTAGAATTTATTGCCGTTTTGGTCCTTATAGATACCAACTATCAACATTCCATGGTCGTCAGTTGTTTCAAAGTTATCAAAAGCCTCCTGACGCATTTCTTGCGTTATTACCTTTTCTTTCGCCGTTCCGTCAAATGAATACGCAGCCTTAGATTTTTCAGCAGCCGTAAGTTTTTCCCATTTGTCGCGTTCAGTACCCGTCAAATCGGTTTTGTCCTCGTCGGGAACAATAGCCACGCCATTTTTCCACGAAAATCCTTTCTCGCTAACGTCAGATCCCCAGCCTACACAATAACCTGCGTTGATTGCATCGTCCATTATCCGTATCATTTCGTCTAACTTAACGTTGTAAATTTCGCCATTAGTCCAGTTATCGGGGATTTCAATGATGAATTTTTCGTAAAACGGATGATGGGTAAAAGAACCTATCTCAATGTAATCGTCCCAGTTCAAACCCAAAGAAGCAGCGAAGGTTTTAGGTGTGTATTCCTTTCCTTCATAAGTAAATTTCTCCGGCATTTTGCCGAAATATGAATCAAGGATAGCATTGAAGGCTGTTTTCCAAGAAGAACTTAACTTTTTGGATTGAGCAAGCGGCTTAACGACTGCTTCCAGTATTTTGTCCAATTCCGAATGGTCGTGTTTGTCCAAGCCATAACTCAAACCGGGATAAACTTCCTCAGGTACAATACCATATTTCTTAATCATAAGAGGTATATCCTGAAATGCACCTCCTGCTGCGAAGGTAGCGTTGCCGTGCATACGGATATAACGTTCGGCTTTCTCCATATAGGCATTGCGTACTATCCACATCTCAGAAAGATTGTACTGTTTGTTTTTTACTCTAACTATCTCCGCTTCAACCAACCCTATTGCCGAAAAAGACCAGCAGGTACCGGAACGATACTGGTCTCCCACAGGAGTAACAGGGTTTTCCTTAACTTTTGTGAACTGATAACCTTTCTTTTCTTCGTTGTTGTCCGTTTGCGACATTGCTGCATTGGAAATGACCAAAGCAAGCAGCAAGATATAAATGATTTTCTTCATCTCTTTATTATATTGTTGTTTTACTAATTTGTTAATTCATTAAGGTTACAGGCATAATAAGCATTAAAATATCTGCACCGTTGTTCTCTGTATTTTCGTCATACGGATAAATAATGCCTGCTCTGTTCGGTTGAGACATCTCTATCAGGACATTGGTTGTGTCAATGTTGTTAAGCATATCCTGCAAGTACTTTGCATTGAAGCCAATCTCCAAATTCTCTCCCTCATAAGAACAATTCAAAGGAATCTCTGACTTATTCTCGTAATCCATATCTTCTGATGACAGCACAAGTTTATTTTGAGCAAGGCTTAAACGTACCTGCTGAGTTGATTTATTTGTTAAAATGGCAGCACGTTTAACACTTGTCAATAATAATTGGCGATCTATGATAAGTTTATTTGGATTGTCTTTTGGTATTGCTGCTTCGTAGTTAGGGTATTTACCTTCTATTAAGCGGGAAACAATTTTGTAGTTAGAGAAAGTAAAACTTACATTGTTGAAA
Organism: Bacteroidales bacterium; assembly: GCA_031272705.1. GTDB lineage: Bacteria > Bacteroidota > Bacteroidia > Bacteroidales > P3 > JAISGN01. Next base: position 9,260 of record JAISTG010000067.1, read on the forward strand.
TTGTACTCAATACTTACTTCTATTTCCTCTCTGATAGATGAAAGGATTTTACTTACGAGCGACAAAGGCTTTTTAGGAAGGATGAAACTTGCTTCCTCTTCTGCTTTACAATCTTGCCGGCGATAGCGTACAAGTTTATGTGCATCGGTGGCAACAAAAGTAATACCTGTTTCCAACTGCTCACAGAATATACCTGTCATTTGAGGTCGTAATTCGTCATTGCTGGCTGCGAAAGCCGTTTTACCAATGGCATCAACTATAACAGCAGAAGATAAAGACATTGTTTTAGGGTCATTAACTTCTTTCATTGCCGGGTAATTCTCTGATGGCAAACCTGCTATTTGATATTTCTCATCACCTGCTTTGATTTCCACCGCCAGAGTATCGTCATTGATTATTATACTTAACGGTACTGACGAGAAACTACCAACAAGGTCGTCAAACATATTTGCAGGTACAAGCACCTGATTTACTTTGCCCGCCTCAAAAGAGTCAAGTTCAAGTTTAACGGAAGCCATTGTTTCGAGGTCGCTTCCTGTTATTACGATGGAATTGTCTTCCAAAGTGAGCAAAAAGTTTTCTACAACCGGTATGGCATTATTCGTTGAAATAATACCTGATATTGATTGCATTGCTTTGTGGAGAAGTTCTCCATTTACTATAAATTTCATATTTCGTTATGTGTTTTTATTATTCTTTAATTAAAAGACAAATTTATTGCTTTTTTATTTCATTATATTGTTTTATTATTATATTTTTCAACATCTTACTAACGTTCCTTCAAATCAAAATAATAACTTGCCGGATTGAGAATGTTATCCATTACAAAGAACTGTAAAACCAACGTATCCTTTATTCCGTCCGCTATTGCATACATTCGGTCTATGTCCATTATCTCATAGAAGTCGGTTTTATCGTTTTGGCTAACCCAGGAGTTCGGATTATACAGTTTGACGTAAGTTTTAAGGCTGCGGCTTTTGCCTTTAATATCCTTAACCGTGATTATAAAATTAGGCTCTTTGGCAAAGATGGTATCCCTTTCAAGTTGTGATATATCCTTTGCTACAGTCTCGTAATTCAAATCCATAAACGACGAAATCAAAGCCGTAACCTTCATTGTGTCAAAGTCATTCAGTATTTCTCCATTGCTTAATAGTTTTAACTTAAAGGTATTGTCCTGTCGGTAAAGTTCAAAAGACTCTTTGCTTTGCTTCGGTAAATCAACACGGATGGACGCAATATCTTTAGGATTGTACTTAAAGATATTATGACTCTTCCAAAGGTCTAAATAAGGTAAGAAACGGGTAACCAAATATCCCCGAAAGTGAGGAATATACGCCACAACAGGCTCATTAGTTCCCTTTACAAGCATATAAGTTCCCATATTGTCTTGGGTTTCTGCCCCAACGTAAATAGTTTTCGTCAGTTTCTCCTTCTTAAACAGGTGAATAAACCACAGATTTATCGTATGGCGTTGCTGATATACCTGAACCTCGGTACGTTGTCCCGACATGGCAGCAAGGATATTCTTATGAGCGGGCTTAGGTATCGGTTCACGGACACGCATATCGGAAAGAGTAGTCAGTAACGTCTTTATCATATAGTAACTTGCCGTATCCTTATCGTTTATTGTCCAAAGGCTGTCGGCAATCTTCGTAAGCATAAGGCGGTTACCGTCTTTGTCGGACAGAGATATGCGAGTAATGGTCTCAACATCGGATATATTGATGTCCTGTCTCAAAGTGGAAGTCTTTCTTGTGGAAAGGACAATGATCACTGCCGCTATCATAACTACCAGAGCCGCAATGATTACAATATTTCTTTTGTTTATTTTGTCAGTCATTTCTTTTATTGATTTGGACTGCAAAGATACAAAATTATTCTCAAATAAAACCATTCCCCAAATCAAATTACAAAGTTTTAGAATCAAATTCCAATATATCGGAATTTGATTCTAAGAAAATGAAATGGGTTTCCGTTTTCACGAAACCTAGGTTTCAGAAAAATGAAACCTAGGTTCTAAAAAAATAAAACCTAGGTTTCGTGACTCGTGAAACCTAGGTTCCAAATTCACGAAACCTAGGTTTCAGGAAAATGAAACCTAGGTTCTAAAAAAATAAAACCTAGGTTTCAGGAAAATGAAACCTAGGTTCCAAAAAAATAAAACCTAGGTTTCGTGAAAATAAAACGCCGTACCGTAACCACGGAATCACTCCTTATATATATAAGGTGTGGTAATATGAAAATTTTGCGTACTTTTGCAGCCGTTATGGCAAAAAAGAAATTAAGCGAAAAGGCGGTCAGTTACAAGGATTTGTGCAAGGCTATTGAGCGAAAGGATGTTGCCCCTCTCTATCTTTTGACAGGGGAAGAGCCTTACTACATTGACGAAATTTGTAAGCGGTTTGAGTCATTTTTAACCGAAGAAGAACGGGATTTTAACCTCAACCTGTTCTACGGAAAGGACATGAACCCCGAACAAGTCCTCGCCGCCGCCCGTCAATATCCCATGTTCTCGCAATGGAGAGTGGTTATAGTAAAAGAGGTGCAGATAGCAGACGAACGAAACCTCAAAAAACTGCTGCCTTATTTAGAAACACCAAATCAAAACAGCATTTTGGTAATCTGTAACAAAAGTTCAAAAATATCTTCCGCCATTGTGAAAGCAGTGAATGAGAAAGGAATAGTTTTTGAATCGCCAACCATGTACGAGAATCAGGTTCCCAAGTGGATAGACGGTTATTTCACGGAAATAAACCTGAAAGCCGAAGCAGGCGTATCGCAAATGATTGCCGACTTACTCGGTACCAATCTGCAGAAAATAACTAACGAAATATCCAAACTCGCCATCAATCTTAATAAACCCGTCATCACCACCGCCGATGTGAAGACCCATATCGGTTTAAGCAAAGACTATAATATCTTTGAGTTAAAAGACGCACTCGCTTTCAGGGACATAACCAAAGCAAACCGAATTGTGAATCATTTTATCGGCAATCCAAAGGAAAATCCGCTGCAAAAAATGTTACCGATTCTCTTTAAGTTCTTTGTAGAGGTGATAATGGTCTCTCAACTCCCCGATAAAACAGACGCATCCATCGCAAGAGCAATAGGGATAAGTCCTTTCAAAACACAGCCTTATCGTTCTGCCTGCGGCATTTATCCTTTGAATAAATTATTCTTTGTTATCGCCTGTTTAAGGGACGCAGACAACAAAAGCAAAGGGGTAGGTGTCAGCCCGTTATCAACAGAGGGTGATTTATTACGGGAACTTGTCTTTAAGATACTTTATTAGGTTACAGCGATTTCCGTCTTAACAACTCTTCTGCAATGTAAGACGCCACGTTATCGGCATAGGAATTCATACCAAAGCCCGCATCGTAACCAAGTTCCTTCGCTAACTCGTGCGAAATGCGAGGACCACCACAACAAAGGATTATTTTATCACGAAGGTTTTCCCCTTCCAACATCTCAACAAGTTCTACCAAATTCCGGATATGAACATCCTTTTGCGTAACGGTTTGAGATACGAGAAGAGCATCGGCATTCGTTTCAATAGCCTTTGCAATAAACTCCTCATTAGTTACTTGCGACCCCATATTAAAGGCTTCGAACATCTCATAACGTTCTAACCCGTAATGCCCTGCGTATCCCTTCATATTCATTATGGCATCTATACCAACCGTATGTGCATCCGTACCTGTGGAAGCCCCTACGACTATGATTTTTCTCCCTATGTGTTCCTTTATAAACTCATCACACTGATGCATATCCATAACACTGGAATCTACTTTGGGAACCTGAATCTGTGTAAAATCAACATCGTACGTGCAAGTGCCGTAACAGTTAAAGAAAGTGAAGCCTTCGGTGAGTTCTTTGTAAAAAACAACCTGCGGATTCTCGAATCCCATCTTTTTCATCAGTTGTTTAGCGGCTTCAATCGCTTCTTCGCCGCAGGGAACGGGCAATGTGAAACTTAATTGTGTTTTTCCGTCATTCATGGTATCGCCGTACGGACGTATCTTTCTTAAATCCAAGTTAGTATCGAAGGTTTTTGCCTCCATTGAGTATAATCCGCCACTCATATCTTTTTCTTTTTTAATTTGTTTAAACCATTCGGAGTGTTATTTTTCCCTCCTTAACGGCTGCAAAATTACAAAAAGTTTTTAACATTTCAAGCCTTGGTTATAAACTTAACCCAATTGGTTATAAACCTAAACTCGTTGGTTTAAGTTCATAAATCATTAAATCCGACCTGTATTTTGCAGTTTTTGCGTTATGTTTTATTACAATAAAGTATTATTTATCAGGTTATCGTCTGCAAAGTTCGGTAAGGTTACTTTAAGGTTTGGATTTGATTGCATAGCCCGTTTGATTGCAAATATCGCTCCATCGTTTCTTGCCCAACTTCTGCGACTTATTCCGTTATTTACGTCCCAGAACAACATATTTCGCAAGCGTCTGTCCGCATCTTCCGAACCATCAATCACCATTCCAAAACCACCATTGATAACTTCGCCCCAGCCAACGCCACCACCATTGTGTAGAGATACCCACGTAGCACCGCGAAAACTGTCTCCAATACAATTTTGCACCGCCATGTCAGCCGTAAATGATGAACCGTCATAGATATTTGAAGTCTCTCTAAATGGAGAATCTGTTCCCGAAACATCGTGATGATCTCGTCCCAAAACAATCGGTGCGGAGATTTTACCTTCTCGTATTGCCTGATTGAATGCTGCTGCTAT
>JAISTG010000101.1 GCA_031272705.1 Bacteroidales bacterium
AACTCTTTTTTGTCTGTTTGCAACTGTTTGATATATTCTTCACTGCTTTTAGTTTCATTACGGTTAATCAACGACATTAGTTTCTCCCGCAAAAATTTTTCCCAAACAAAAACACCGCCTCCAAGTCCCAAAATCAGCCAAAACCACCACCAAGAAGAAGTTTTTTCGTCTTTTGGTATTTTACTTTGTGTGTTGGTATTGCTACCTGAATTTGGTACATTGTTTTGATTTATATCGCTTGCTGTTATTGACGTTCCCTTATCTTCTTTATCTTTTGTACCTGTATTAGAACTGTTTTTATTTAGAATATCTTCTAACTTTTTCTTGCAATCTTGACCAAGATAGTTTTCATAGTTAGAAGGTAAAGAAACTAATTTGTCAATATCCCTTTCTCCTCTTTTATCTTTTATTGTTTCGTAAAATGTCTTTGTTTTATCTAAAATAATCTCACTGCTTTCTTTTCCTTGTGCATCTTTTAGTTTCTGTTTTGGAAGTTTGTTTATAATTGCTTCCAATTCAGTTTGCGAAATAGGAGTTTCAACAGAATTATTATTCAAGTTTTCCCATTCCTGTTTGAATGATTTTTCACGCCAAGTATCATCTGTTTTTTTATTGATATACGCCTTTACATAATAGCCAACTACATAGTCGCCAATATTCTGCGCGACACCAACCGTGCCGCACAGAATAGCTGCGAGTAGAATAATTGTACTTTTATTCAGAAGATTGCGGGTCAAGCCCGCAATGACATTTCGTTTCAACATATTGCTAACTGATTTTTACTTCGGGGGTTGTTGTAATACGCCATTTACCATCACTTTCTTTTTGAGCGACTCCGTCTTTGAGCATCGAAACGGCAGTGTAATTGTTGCCGATAAGTTGTTTTTCACAACCTTCCAAAAACGAAGGATTTGCCAAAATACGCCTGTAAGCACCTTGATATACCACCACTTTTGCTGTTGTGTCGCTTGCACGGTTGAGTTTCAATTCAAAATTGGTTTCGCTTTCGTCAGCCACTTCTTTCACGCGATGGAACTTGCCATCAATAATGGCATCGGCATAAAGCGTTTTGGGCTGATTTAGTTGTTGCTGCACAACGCGCTGCTCTTCCTGCTGTTTTTGCTGTTCAACAACTTGTTGTTTGTTTGCCCAACAAGCATCGAACAACTGTTTGAATTGTTGCTCGTCAATCTTTGCAGGTTGATAGGAACTTAATTTTTGAGCAATTTTATTTATAAACTCATCCATCCGTTGTCCATTTTCCTTCGTTAACAAATTCAAAACATTGTCGCGGAATTTCTTTTTTTCTTGCAGAAACAATATAAAAACAACGATTGCAAGCAACAGCGCAAGTCCCGCAATTCCGTAAGCAATGAAAAGTTGCGATCTCAAAGAATTAACTTCTTCACTTACAAGTTCTTTTACTTTCGGTTGAATTGCTATCTCCCAAGATATAGAATCTTGTTGTGCCTGAAATTCTTCAACTGAAATCCACTTTGCTGTGATTTTTACAGAATCTTTGGTTATTGGTTTTGCAACATCTACATTACTTTCCCAACCTTGAAAAACAAAACCTTGTCTCTGTGGAACAGCAAGATATTGATTTTGAGTAATTACAGCGTTACTATCAACTTTGAATATTGTAGTTTCGCCGTTCTGTTTGTCAACGATAACAGTGTATTGTTTTACTTTGTGTCCTGCAAACCCCATCGCCACATTCAGCATTATTGCTGATAAAATTATGATTATCTTTTTCATTTCTCATTTAAAAATTACGGTTTAACACTACATTTCACTGATTTTAAGAGCCAAGTCGTGCAACACGCCTATCAAAGGATAGAAAAACAGCGTTTCTTCTACTTTGGTTTCGTCGGTTATCTTATCGTCTTCGCGTTTCTTTTTTAAGCCCTTGAACATTGAAGTACTTAATAACTGTTTGCCTTCTTCGCCCTGCAAAAACTCTTTTACATTACTGAAAATTTCTGGGTCTGCACCGAGTTTATTGCATAAAAAGTCGTTATTGTTTGTGTGTAAATCAAACAGAAAATTAAAGAAATCTTCAACAGATTTTACAACATTATTTTCCACTTCTTGATTAACATCTTTATATGTAAGTTTTTTTGCAGAAATATTGTCGAAATTGTCGCCAAGAATAATACTTTTAATTTCGTCAATTTCGTTATAATCTTGAGATTTCAAATCTTGCAATTCCTTACTTACTATACCGCCTTTGCAAGTTGCAATTTTAGGATTTTTCTTTACAATCACTTCTACCGAGCCGGATTTATCATTGTAAACCGTATCAAAAATAAGTTTTACGAACTTTTGTTGCATATCCTGTTCGTCGGAAACAATTCTGAAAGAATTAGAACCATTACCGCTAAAACCAAGTGTTTTTGGTTTCATCAATCCTTTTGCTTTCATTGATTTTGCAATAAAATATAGAATAGCAGCATAGAAAACAATGAACACATAACGCATTTTATCATTCTTCATTAATTGATGTAGAAAATTAAGGTCAGGATTGTTTTCTACCTTATCGCCTGTTAATGAGAATAAGAAAGCGATAATGTCGGACGACTTATTCTGACTCTCAATTTGATTCAATGCCTGCGAAAGCGCCTGTAATCCATTGTCGTTTAATATGGCTTCAAAATTCTTTTTGAACATTCTAACAAAACCGTTCTTACTTGGATTACTGTTGTAACCATCACCAAAAATTGCATTGGAAGCAAAACGAAACGACAAAAGCATTTTTGGTTCTTCGCGTTCTACTACAAAAACATCGGTTGTACCTCCACCTACGTCAATCGTAACACATTCAGGGTCTGCATTTTCTATTACTATGTAATAAGTATATGGTGCTTTTGACTCCGAAATACATATTACATTGTTAGTTTCTTTTCCAAAATATTTTTCATATGCCGATTTCCATATTCGTTTAAAGCCATTGACTTTGTGTTCTGTCATACTTGCAGGATAAAACCAAATTATTTTTGTTGCTTCTAAATTGCCATTGTTATAAGCAACTTTGTTGCGCATTAAAATAAACAGCGTTTCCAGATACATTTCCGACAGTTTTTCAAACAAAACACCACCCCATTTTAATTCTTCGGTTTTTATATCATTCCAATTTGGCGTAAAATCCTTTTCATACAAGAATGGGATATTGCCGTCTGCCAAAGGAATAGGATTTTGAGTTGGTTTTATGTCTTTATGGTGTGAAAAAACTGTACGCATAGGCAAAGAATGTATTTGTTTTTCTCCCACTGTTTCAGGCACAAATTCTTGCTCAAAACCGAGACGAATATCAGGGTCTGTATATAATGAATGTAATTTACGCAACTGATAATCGCTTTTATCCATATCAAAAGGTTTACTGCCACGTGTATTTGTTCCTTCGCAATATTCGATATGTGTATTTGTTGTCCCAAAATCAACAGCAAAAGTAAATACTGCACTTCCGGATTGTATTTTTCCTGTTTGAGAATCTCTGTTTTCTATAAATTTGGGAACCAAAAATCCTGTTATATCTCCAACTTTAACCTGAATCCTGTCAAAATTATCTTCAACAACGTATGATTCGTGAGAACATCCGCGTCCTGCCAGATCTTTTTTTGCCCGTGTAACTTTTTTTGTTTCAATATAGTCATTACCTTTAACACAAGTCAAAACAGCATCTGTTTTCCCTTTATCAAACATAGCAATACGGTAATGTTTATTTACACTTTCCGGAAACTTGATTAAAGGCATAATGCCTAACCCAAATTTATCTTCAAGCAAAGCACCGTCATTATGTTCAATATCGGGACTGCTTGTTTCAAAATAAGCACGGCTGTATTCAATATAACAACCTGCCTGTACGGGAATACGCAAAATAACTTTAATACCACCTGCGTTAGCCACAAATTCAAACATTTTTTTACCTTCTACCGTTCCCTGCAAATCTTTGACAGTAAAAAATGTAAAAAACAGGTCTTTTAGCGGCAAAAGATAACTGTTACCGTCTGCTTTACTGATATTTCCATCAAAGAAATTGTTTTTGTCAATTTCGTAAGGCATCCGCACAATGTAATCCTGCAAAAAGTCGCTGATTGTGAGATATGGATATTGGTCGCTTACAATCGGCAGACGGCGGTTTATCCAAGGCGTACTGTCGTAATATTCTGCTTTGCTTTGCTTGCCCCACTTGTCTGTGGTAAATTTTAAATTTTCGTAGGTATTTCCTTTTTCCACAGGCAACACAAGCGGCTTCTTTGCTCCGGTATATAAATCGGATTTTATTTCAAAATCACTCTTCCAATTGGTTTTGTTCGGTTTTTTGTGGAAGGGTCTTCCCAGAATTTCAAAAGTATTTTCGCCTTTTTCTCCCACAGCAATCGTTTCATACTCGTTGATACTTTTGTCTGTAAGTGCATCTATTTCACCTTTTTGTGCATCGGACAAACAACGGTAATTTATTTCCAGATAGTTGTGCAATTCGGGGAAATCGCGTTGGAAACCGCTGTACGCCTTGCGGAAAGCAAACAGGTATTTTTGAAATTCAAAATCGCGTTTGAACAATGCTGTATAATCAGTATCAAAAGGTCTGTCCAAACCTATGGCAACATTTTTCGTTACATAACTCAAATCGTTTGCCGACGAGAAAAACAGCGTTGCAGGCGAAGTTGCACCTATGATATTCAGAGTAGAAGGACGGTCGGGACCAATATAATTCAGCATATAAATACGCTCAAGTTTTCCGAAATTATAAGGGTCGTCGCCCGTTGCGTCCGATTTCAGATAACGGTCGAGCGTTTTGCCAAACACATTGTATTTGTCAAGGTCTTTGTTTTTGTCCCAAACAATGATTTCAAACTTGTCTTTGAAACGGTCGTAGTTGAAGAAAATTTCTGCTACGTCCAACGCTTCCGATACCATTCTGTGATAAATGGTCTTTCCGTTGATAATCGGCTCTAACTGCGATTTTAACAAACGGTCAAAATTCGGCGTTTTCTTTGCCAAATCAACCACTTCCTTGAAAGCGGTTTTAATCAAATCAATGCGTGCAAAAGGCGAAGGAATCGAAGTGATTTCCTTTTTAGCATCTGCACCGTCAGGGTCGGTTATCTCGCTGATTGCCTGTGAACCATACACTTTCGACTCCTGCCAGTCGACAATATTGTTATTGCCCTGTATGTTATATAATCTAAATACTTTTGCCATAATTATTCAATATTAAATTTTTCTTTAACCAATTTTTCTGTTGCCAAATAAAAGAGTTCGGTGAACTGCTGTTCTTTTTCGCCCGATTTGCTTTCGCCGCCTGTACCGTTCAAACGGTTGTTGAACAAATCATAATTGGAGTCCAAAGTGAGCAGTCTTTTCTGCGTAATGCCTTTAACCAAATCGAAAACACGGCTCGAATCCCTGTGTAAATCAAACGGCGTAAAAGCACGTTGCTGCGTTTCCATTTCTGCGAGCCACGCAAGATATTCCCTCTGTACGGTTTCTAATGTGCGGATAAAATCGCCGTCAAAGAATGTACGGTCTAATGTGCGGTCTTTTGCCCACGGTTGAGCGAGAAAATTGTCATTTTCGCTCAAATATTTGGCAAAGAGATTGAATTGTGTCATCGCCTTGCGAAGTTTGCCTTTGGCAACTTTTCCAAGATTTTCAAAAGTAATTTCGTTAATATCTGTTTCAATACCAAACTCTTTATGTACAGCCGTTTGCGGTTTTTGTGAATTGGCGAAATCAATCAGTGCAAAAGCAGACATCAATTCAATAAAATGAGCGTTATTTTTTTGATTTGTACCGCCTTCACAGTTTTCGTAAGTAGTGCGCGTATCGTCTGCTATATAATATAAGGTGTCAATCGCGTTGTTTTTGCTGATAGCGCGGTCGTAGTACGCCAAAGCCGATTTTGCTTTCGATACAAAAGTAGCAGAGTCAATCTGACTGTTTTCGTCCTGTTTTACCTGAAAATAAGGCAAAACGGTAATCGCACCAATATGGGCGTTGTGTACCAAATTTTTGTTAGGAAGGTCTTCGCTGGTGCGCAAGGTTTTGAGCAACAGAGGAAAACCGCTGGCTCCTGTGCCGCCAAAAATGGACGAAATGATAAAAATTTTGTCCTGTGCATCAAACTCATTTGCAAAATTCAAAAATGCGTCCGAGTCATCGAACTGATTCAACACCACGCTGCCCACATTGGGATTTCCCTTGAAACCAACCGTCATATCGGAAGATAAATTTTTCTGCGAAAACAAAACATTGACCAACGCCTGATTTTCTTTCGACATTCCATTTACACCCATATAGTCATCAAACAGCACATCTTCGGTATTGCTCAACGGCAAGCGAAAATTAGTATTAGTCATCGTTTCTTTAATTTCGGTACGGAAGAACCTGTTTTTTTTCTTACTCGTAAAATCCAGTTTACTGTGAATTTCACCGTACTGTTTCATTAACGTAGCATTGCGTTCCACGTCGCCCGCAGCAGCGTCCGGGTCAATAATTATCGGCACAATGGTGTCTGCTTTACATTCCACACCTGACGCCAAAAGCATCGTCAAAGCCCGCAATACACGCGAGCCGGTGCCGCCTATTCCAAATACAAATATTTTTGCCATATTCTTATTTTATTTATTTTTAATTGATTAAAAAGGTGTTCTGCGACAATTACTGCTGCCCCATTTGATAATGATTGACCACACAAACGATACGGCAAAGCACCACAGCATATTGACTAACGAAAACGACAGACAGTCGGTTGACAAACTGTATTCGGGGCTGGCATTTTGGCTCTCGTAAATATCCAAAATGCTGTTGTAGGAAATGCTGTAAGCAATTCCAAAATTCGCAGCACATAAAACCACTACAAGCAGCAACCAGTGCCACCATCTGTTGAATTTTACGGAATTAACCGCATAATAGTAAATTGCCAATACTGCAATGGGTATCAATGTCATACACAGTCCTATTGACAGATAGATTTGGTTGTCGTACATATCGTTCGAGAACCCTTCAAAGTACGCTAAAAGTTCGTACCAACTTGCAAAGAAATCGTTCATTTTTAATTGATTTTTAAGTGATTATTTTTTTATTTTTATTTTTAATTCAAAGTAGTTTTTGTCATCGGGATAAAGTGTTTCGTATGCTTCGGCAATGCCGTCAATCAGATATTTGATACCGAAAGTTTTATCGAGATTTTTCAAAATATTACTGTCGTCAATGATATTGGTCTGTTCAATCCACTGCGGCACCTGTTTTTTAAGGGCAACAGAAACGTCTGCAAGCGCAGTGCCTGTTGCTTCCAATACAATAACGTGCGTAGGATTTCCCTTGCTGATTTTTACCCAATCGCTTGCATTGATTTTGTTCTTTTCTGCCTTCACAATTTCTTTTACAATAAAATTATTATCGGACAAAATATAGTTTTCGGGGTTGAGCAAATAATCTTCTTCGGCTGCTACATTTTTCATATCCACAACAACAGCAAAAGTAAATGGTTTTCCACTGCGTTTATTGAGTTTAATATTCTCAATACCGTGAATGTAATTTGAATTGCGGTCGCGTTGCGGTTTAAACCTGCCTTCGTTGTACGAGGAGAGCAAAATAGAATAATACAAATTATCTGTTGCCCCTGACGACATAATATATTTGTTGTCAAATCCCTCAATTCTGCCTTTTTCTAACGGAATTTTGCTGTTGAAATCATCAATTACGCCCTTACCTGCAATGACACATATATAATAAGGGCGTTGTTGCCCGGTCAAAGTTGTTTTTGCATCATTTTTGTCGTAATAAATACCCGAAAACTTCGACATCATTTTTACAATCGTTGTTGCCAAACCCAACGAATCCACTCGCCATCGCGAAAGGAAAGCATCTTTTGTCAAACTTTTCTCGTCCGAAAGCAAACCTTCGGCATCTTTTCCCTTGATAGAATAAATGCAGTCGGAAAACAAAATGGAAATGGTTTCTTTGTCGGTTTTTTCCAAAATTTGTTTGAAAACATTGTTCAGATTGCTCGAACTGCGGTCTTCGCCTTTTACCGACCATTGTGCATTAATATTTTGTGCAAAAGTTGCTAAATCGGCTTTCGTGTCGGTTTCGCGGATTTGACTGTTGATAAAATGTACCTTAATTTTATCAGTATCGCTGTAATAATGTTTCAACAATACCAATAAATCACGGATTGCACCTTTAAATTCGGTGTTGCCGTTCACATAGCCGTCCATACTGCCGGAGTTTTCAATATAGGCATTGATTATCGGCTTTGTGACGACATCAGATATGTCCGTCCCTGCATCATTTGCAGTTGATACCGTTTCATTATGTCCTCTCCCCTGATTCCCTCCACAAGA
>JAISTG010000020.1 GCA_031272705.1 Bacteroidales bacterium
ACCAAAATCTTATTATTTGATCCATATAAATTATAAGCAAATTACAGAAATTTATAATCAAATTACAGCACACCAAAATTTGATTATAATTCCCTGTAATTTGATCGCATTTTAATTAATCCCCATTAGGATTATGCTAAACAAAAAAATTGGGCTTGCCGTTAAGCAAGCCCTAAACTTTTTTTACTTATAATCCTATGCTTACTTGTTAATTACGAATTTATTCGTCTCTCTTTCGCCATTAACCGAAAGTGTATAGAAATATGTTCCATTGGAAAGGTTTGAAGTATTGATGTTTGAATTGTAAAGTACTCCTGCTGCCTTCTTACCTTCGTTTATCTTAACAACTTCTCTTCCCATGATGTCAGTTACAACAATAGTAACATCTCCTGCATTTTTCAAACTGTAAGTCAAAGTTGCCTCATTTTGAGCAGGATTAGGATACATATTCATTGTTCCAAATACGTTACCGATTTCGTTAAGATTGTTAGTAGCATTGTGAGAAACAATCATACCAATCATAGGAGTCAAATAATCACTATAAGTACCCCAATAGTAATTACCCCAACCAAAATCATTAGATGCTCCTGAATAAACAAGAGTATTCCAAGGATAGTCACCAGGACCAAAGTTATGAAGATCACTAAAATTATAATCAGATGCTACTGCAAATCTTGTATCACTTACTAACTTGAAACAAGCATAATACCATGCTCCAGGAGTTAATAAAACCGGTTCTTTGAATGGGATATACATAGTATTAAAGGTGCTTGTACTTGTTGCTGAACCAAAGATATTATTGTTCAAAGCAGATGCAGGTACAGTAAAGAACTCTGACTCTACAAGTTCTCCATTAGGATACTCAACCTCTATTATTGCATCCGAATAGTCAGTTGCTTCATCATTAAATTGCTTCAAAGAAACAAGTAATGTTCCTCCTGCTTCGCAAGAATCCGGAGCAGCAACAAGAGATATACCATTTGCATACCAATTATTAGTTGCATCTCCATTCATTACATAACGAGTACAAACGCTATAATTTACTTTATTCCAGCCATCATCACCTTCATATCCTGAAAGATAATTTGCGCCACCAGACATAGTAAAACCATAAGCCCACCAAGAAGTGCCTTTACGGATAACATTGTTTGCTTTTCTCCAATCATACCAATCGGTTGGATTTGAGAAAATCTGCGAAGGTGCCGTAACTTCAAAGTAAGTAGTATCGTTAATAACTATCTCGTCAGTTGCATTGCCCAAAGTACTTATTGCAGCATATTTACCGACAGGAGTATTTGTTTGAACAAAATTTGTACTGTATGCCTCTACGGTTGATAATCTTTCCAAATTAAGTTCATTAACCGTTGCTCCCTGAGAATTGCGATATGTTTTAGTATATTCTGTTCTTGCTGTTGTTAAGTCAATAGGTTCAGACTCATTGATAACATTAGTATATGTGTAAGTATAAGGAGTTGTTGATTCATCAACAGAGTAAATTTTAGTTTTCAAAGTTGCTCCTAAAATATCTACACCACCAGTATTTTCAACATTAACATAATAGTCTACCGTATCTGTTGCCATTCCCTGTGGTACAAAATGATATGCATCTCCAGAGTAATTCACTCTCTGTAGCAAATCCATACGTACAGCAGAACCTGCATCAACCGCTCTTACGTCATCAATAAACCAGAAATAACTGTGAGGTTGAGCATTGCCAATAGCATCACATACATATCTGAAACGAATGTAAAGAGTATTTTGACCAACAGTAGCAATACCATCATGAGTCAAAATTTCATTTTTATAAATTTCATCACTTACAGGCAATGTTAATTTCTTTTCTCCAAGCATCCAATCGTTAGAATTATACTCTACACCTCTTACGTTAAATTCCATAGAGTCCTTTGTAGTAAACTGAGGGTCTGTACTCCATTCAATATAATATCTTTCAAAATTGAAATGGCGAGCCATTTGGCAAAAATACAAATCAACTACGCTTACGCCTGTAGTTACTAATGGTTGATTAAATGTAACTGTAGTATTCCAATTATAAATTCTGATAGTAGCCCAATCTGTAATAGGATTAACTCCAACAAATCCGTTAGCAATCGTTAAGAATTGTCCTCCTGTTGGTCCAAACCAATAATCCCAAAAATCATCTCTATCTGAAAAGTAGTTTTGTGTTGCAGAAAACATAAGAGTATTTAGAAAGCCTGCTTTATCATTCGTATCAGGAATATAATAGAATTGTCTTCCTCCAGGTATGTTATGTCCCGGTGCATTTACAAAAGAGAAATCGCTCTGATTGCTAAAATCACAGCTCCAGAAAGGTGTAAGGTCTTTAGCCGCAGGCTTAGCCTTTTGTACAGGTGCTGAAATATCTTTTGATACTTCTTTAATCGCTTGTTTTGCAACTATGTTAGTCTGTGCCATAACTGCAACGGCACTAAACATAAGAGCAAACGTTAATAATGTTCTTTTCATCTGAATAAAAATTTTAAGTTATTACTATTATTTATTTTTTTACTTTACTTTCAGGTGGCAAATATAATACTTTTTTTTATACTGAAAATAATTTATTTGGTTTTTTTTATCGTTTTTTCATTTTTTATTTCATAATATACTTATTTACAACTCATTTTACAAAAGAATTAAATTAAAAAAAATTAAGGCAACAACAGATTTTTAACCTTATGTTGCCTTTTAACACAATGAAAAATAAATATTTTTAAGATTTCTTTTCTTTTATACGAGCCTTCTTTCCTGTAAGTTTTCTTAAATAGAAAATTCTTGCTCTGCGTACAACACCCCGTTTATTTACTACAATGCTTTCAATAAAAGGTGAAGTAAAAGGAAATATCCTTTCCACTCCAATACCATTAGATATTTTTCTAACAGTAAAGGTTTCCGTTTTACCTGTTCCTACTCGCTGTAAAACAACGCCCTGAAACTGCTGCAAACGTTCCTTATTACCTTCTCTGATTTTATAAGACACGGTTACGGTATCACCAGCCTGAAAGGCAGGAAATTCCTTGCGCTCCGTCTTATCATCAACATATTTCATCAATTCAGTAGCATTTGTCCTAACTACTTTGTCTTTATTCTCTGTACTCATTGTTACATCCTTTTTAATTGATTAAACACCTCCAATTATTTCTTCACCTGATTAACTACTGCCTTAAACGCTTCAGGATGATTCATAGCCAAATCGGCTAATACCTTACGGTTTAACTCAATGTTGTTTTTGTGAAGCAGTCCCATAAACACCGAGTACGATATATCATTCAATCGGCAAGCCGCATTAATACGATTTATCCACAATGAGCGGAACTCTCTCTTTTTTACTTTTCTGTCGCGGTAAGCGTACTGCTGTCCTTTTTCCCATTTGTTTTTGGCAACAGTCCAAACGTTCTTACCTCTACCCCAATAACCTTTGGTTCTTTTGAGGATTTTCTTCCTGCGTTCTCTTGACGCAACTGCATTTACTGATCTTGGCATAAATTTTAATTTTTTTTCGTATTAGCGTTTCTTTGAAATCTTAATACTAATACAATGGTTAAATAACTCCCGTTTCTATCTTAATTCGTTAATAATTAAATCATTTCTCTTATTGACTTTTCGTCTGCTCTACTTAATAAAGCTGTTGAAGCCAAAATCCTTTTCCTTTTGTTTGATTTCTTGGTAAGGATATGGCTGTGAAAAGCATGCTTACGTTTGATTCTTCCCGAACCTGTGATAGAAAACCGCTTCTTTGCAGCGGATTTAGTTTTCATTTTTGGCATATTATATTTATTTTACTATGTTTATTTACTTCTTTTATTTCTTTGGAGCGAGAATCATCATCATTTTTTTCCCTTCTAACTTCGGCATCATTTCAGGTTTACCATACTCAAACAACGCCTCGGCAAATTTCAACAGTTTTTCTTCTCCCTGCTCCTTATATAATATTGTACGACCTTTAAAAAGTATGTCTATCTTAACCTTATTCCCTTCCTGCAAGAACTTGATAGCGTGTTTCAACTTAAAGTTAAAATCATGTTCATCGGTTTGAGGACCAAGACGAATTTCCTTAACAACAATTTTTGCCGTTTTAGATTTGATTTCCTTCTGCTTTTTCTTTTGCTCATATAGAAATTTCTGATAATCTATGATTCTACAAACAGGCGGATTCGCAGCAGGAGATATTTCCACAAGGTCTAAACCAAGATTTTCAGCAAGTCGCAGAGCATCTTTTATATTATATATGTTCTTCTCTACATTATCGCCAACCACACGAACAACAGGAACATCTATCTTTTCATTTATTCGGTACTGTTCTTCTTTCTTTTGCGGTTCTCTTCTGCCTCTAATTTGTATTGTCGCTATAATTTGTTTCCTCCCAAATTGGTTATACAATATGTTTTATTCACTTTTTTTACTTTATTGTTTATCTATATTTTTCTTATTACAACTATTCAAAACTCCTTGCTATTTCTACATTACAAGAAGCCTTGACCTCATTCTGACAGTTCTTTTTTCCCTCAAAATGAGGGAGCAAAAGTACTACTTTTTTAGCAAATACCAAAGTTTTCCAAGAAAAAAACTTACCTTTGCAACAAAATTTTAATCCATTATGATGAAAAAAACATTAGTAACAATCGCTATTTGCCTTTTATCTGTTGGGCTTTTCGCACAGAAAAACACAGGAAAGACAGAGGAAAACAAAAAAGAAAAAAGTATGCAGGAAGTTTTTAATTTCTTAAAACAAAGCGGTACATATTATCTTGCCACCAATGACGGCGACCAGCCACGAGTTCGTCCTTTCGGAACGGTCAATATCTTTGACGGAAGGCTGTACATACAAACAGGAAGAAAGAAAAACGTTGCCAAACAAATGAAAGCCAATCCCAAAGTGGAGATTTGCTCCATGTATGAAGGCAAATGGATACGGGTAGAGGCTGAAGTAATTGAAGATGACCGCCTTGTAGCAAAGGAAAGTATGCTTAACGCCTACCCTTCTCTCAAATCAATGTATTCGGCTACCGATAACAATACAATGGTTCTTTATTTGAAAAACGTTACGGCAACCATATATTCATTTGATGCGGAACCTCAGGTGTTTAAGTTCTAAATAGGCTAATGAGGAAAGCACTTCTAACACTCGGTTTGTGCCTTTTGACATCCGTATCTTTTGCTCAGTTCTTCCAAGACCTGCGTAAGGATTATAAGGCTACTGCCTCACAACTTGATATGTTCGTAAAAGCAAATGTTTGTACACCGCTTAACGACAGTAATATCCTGAAACAATGGCAGAAAGACAACACTTCACTCATCAAAAAAAAGAAAAGAGAATCTTACAGCCTTGTTACAAAATGGCTTTTGTTGCAGGGACGTAACGCTATATTAGCCCCGTTTTGCTATACGTTGTGGTGGTGGAACAAAAATAAGATAACGCAAAAGGTTTATAATCAAATTGTTCCCATAATATCTGAAAACGACAGCCTGAACATAAACAATGCTTTTCTATGGCTTAATCAACAGATAGAGGAAGGTTCTTTTAGCAAAATGTATGAGCAGGAAGTACGAAAGATAGGTTGTTTCTGGTACTTTATATGGACGTTTTCCGACATTGAAGACCCACTCGGAAGAGGCGGATTACCAATAGATTACAAAGCAAAGCCCAACATAGACAACAACTCCTTCAAAAACCGTTTTCTTTACTCCGCAATACGCAATCCGGGAGGGCTTTCAATGCACATATATCAGCGTTCGGGCGAGATAACAAATGCTGTTACCACCATAGACACCCGTACTGACGAAGAGGCTGTTTCTTATGGCATTGGGAATCAGCAACTCGGTACTTGGTTATGCTGGTATGTGGATAGCGATAATCGGTTATACTTTATTTATGAGAAAGCCAGCGAGAAGAGAATTTTTTATTGCGGTTTCGTTCGTACCTTTGCAAGTGATAATAAAGGTGTATTGAAGGAACAAAATCGCAAAAGATTTGAAGTAAGTGCCAGAAAAAACAAAGCCCTAACTGATTCAAAAAAATAGTTCTTTCGTTTCCCAAAACTGTAATTTGATTCTATAATTCTATAATTTGATTCTAGCACGCCGGAATTTGATTTCAGGAAATCAAAATGAAAATATGGTATTCTGTAACTTTTTATTACCTTTGCACATCTTTAATATGATTTTTTTATGAAAAGAATTATAAAATTTTTCCTTCAAAAAGTTCAGCGTAAATACCTGCAAAAATTTGTTAAAGTGGCTGTTACGTTGATTAAACCTTTGTATCTGGGAAATAAAGTGATGTGTCCCGTTTGCGGAAAGCATTATCGTAAATTTCTTCCTTACGGCTACGTTAGTTCTCGTGAGAATGCGTTGTGTCCTAACTGCCTTTCGTTGGAACGACACAGGCTTTTATGGCTGTACTTCAATGAGATGACCGACTTTTTAACCCATCCGTATTCCTTTCTTCATATCGCACCCGAATTATGTTTTGTTTCGCAGTTGCGAAAAACCGCCTTAAATTATCAAACGGCTGATTTAGAGTCGCCATGGGCAGATTTACACTTCAACATTGAGAATATACCGATAGCAAATGAAAGTTACGACATAGTGATGGCAAATCATATACTTGAACATGTTGATAATCTGTCGTTAGCATTAAAAGAGATACATCGCATACTGCGTCCCGGCGGCAGGGCTGTGCTTCTTGTACCGCTGAATAAGGATTTGAACGAAACCTTTGAAGATAAGAACATTACCGATCCTTTGGAACGTGAAAAGGCTTTCGGACAACGCGACCATCTTCGTATGTTTGGTAATGATTATCCGCAGATTTTAGAGCGTGCAGGTTTTGATATATTACCATGTATCAAGTATATAGATAAATTTTCCAAAGAAGAACGGCATCATTACGGCTTATGTGATGACGGCATCTTCATAGGAGTTAAACATTAGAGTATGAGAGTATTACTGATTGGCACTGCGTTTCCTTATCGTGGCGGTTTGGCACTGTATAACGAAAGGCTGATGGAAGAATTTCGCAAAGCAGGAGAACAGGTTGAGATTTATACCTTCCGTATTCAATATCCGTCATTTCTTTTCCCCGGAAAAACGCAGTATTCCGACACAAAGGAACGACAACTCTATCCAATAAAAAGACAAATCAATTCTATAAATCCGTTGAACTGGATTTGCACAGGACTAAATTTGAAACGACAAAAACCGGACCTTGTTATAATAAAATACTGGCTACCTTTCTTTGCCCCTTGCTTTGGAACAATAGCACGAATTGCGAGAAAAAACGGACATACCAAAGTCATAGCTATTTTGGATAACGTTATACCGCATGAGAAACGCTTTTTTGACTCGCTATTCACAAGATATTTTCTCCGCAGTGTTGATTCCTTTGTGGCAATGAGTCAAAAGGTTAAGACAGATCTTGATTCCTTTGATACCAAAAAGCCCTGCGTACTTACACCTCACCCTTTGTTTGATAACTTTGGACGTTCCGTATCACGCAATCAGGCTCTTGATTATCTCTTTGAACAATCCGCTTCCGTTTCTCGCTCAAATGACACAATTAGATTGCTGTTCTTCGGTTTGATTCGTGAGTATAAGGGATTGGATTTGCTGCTTCGGGCATTGGCAAGTGAAGATTTGAAGCCTTATCCCTTGCATTTGGTTGTTGCAGGTGAGTTTTATGATGACCCGAAACGCTATTATGATATTGTGAAAACATTGGATATTGAATCAAAAGTAAGTTTCATACCAAAGTTTATTAACGATGAGGATGTTAAATACTACTTTTGCGGTTCGGATTTATTGATTTTGCCTTATCGGGATGCCACTCAAAGCGGCGTAACGCAAATAGCGTATCATTTTAACCTGCCAATGATTGTTACAAACGTTGGAGGGCTGCCTGAGATTGTGCCTAACGGAAAATGCGGTTACGTTTGCGAACCGACCAAAGAAGGTATTGCTGCAAGTATATTAAAGTATTGCCAAACCAAACCCGACTTTTCACAAACTCTTGCGGAAGAAAAACTCAAGTACAGTTGGGAAATAATGACTCAAAAAATAAAAACGCTATATCAAAACAGTTAATTGATGTTGCGTTTGTTTAATTCCTGATGATATTTACGGCTGTTTGCAAAATGTTCCTTTGCATTGGAAGCGAAGTTATGAAACCCTGAAAAGTCCTCTCTTGCACAGAAGAACAAGAAATTATGCTTTTCGTAATTCAAAACGGCATTCAATGAAGACATGGAAGGAATGCAGATTGGCGAAGGGGGCAATCCCTGCGTCCGATAGGTGTTATAGGGCGAAGAAACTTTCAAATGCTCGCCCGTAATACGTTTCAACTCAAAGTTTTTCAAGGCATATTTTATTGTAGGGTCGGCTTGTAGCGGCATTCCTTTGTTGAGACGATTTATATAGACACCTGCGATTCGTGCTTTCTCACTTTGCTCATTTGTTTCTTCCTCTACTATACTTGCTATTATGATTACCTGCTCACGGGATAAGCCAATAGTGCGGAGTTGTTGCATTTTACTCTGCCAAAACTTAACACTCTCACGTTCCATTCTTGAAATGAAATCCTTAGGGCTTACATTCCAATAAATCTCATAAGTATTCGGTACAATGAAAAAAAACAAAGAGTCCGTTTTCCCTTCCTTCTGCAATTCGGTAAGCAAATCCTGAGCAGAAAACATAAGGTTTTGCGACATCTTTTCCGCAAAATCTTCCGCTATACGGCTCTTCCCAATCACTAATCGCACAGGAGACTGCCGCCCATGCTTCAAACGTGAGACCAAAGTAAGAATCTGCATATTCGGTTCGGCACAATAACGCCCCGTTTTCAGTACTTTATCATAACCAAAGGCTTTTGCACAAAGATTAAAGAGCGTTTTATTTTTCAAAATGCCCTTTTCCTGTAATTGCTTACCCAGTTCGGTATATGTGGTTTGAGGTTCTATATATATATATGTGCGTTCCGTAACCTTTACTTCTGCAAACCAGATTTTTAATGCAGCCGTCAGCAACAGCAGAACAATAAAAAGAATAACTGAAATTATAATTCGTTTTTTCATTATGGCACAATGATTTGCCTGCTCCTTTTTGTACAGAGGTTAAAATAGCCTAACGCCCCACTGATATTTGACAACGGATTGGCAGGATTGGTAGATGAGGTGCTGCGAAGGCTTTTGAAATAATTAAAAACCTCTTCCGTAATGCTGTAAAGTTCAACGAGAATGGTATCTCCTGTTTTCAGTTGCAATGTTTCGTCATAAAAATTGTCTCCAAAGATGGTTACGGTAATCTGCATGCCGTCTCTGTCCTCGTCTCTGTAAAGATAGGAGAGCCGAAACTCATTATTAACAAAGTACTTTATGCGATAAAAATTTGCTTCGCCCGCTTTGTCCGTAAAATACACCTCCGTAGTTTTCATAGAGGTCGTTCCGTAAGCATAGGTTGTCATTGTAAGGCTATCTATCTCTGTTACATAAGGCATTTTACAGGAAGTGGAAAAAGTATCTTCGCCAATGGCAACATCAAGATAAAACATCTTGCCTTGCTGAGACTGAATGCCACTTGCATAATAATATCCCGCCGAATCGGAAGTAATTAAGGCTTCATTTCCTGCTTCGTCCCGCAGGCGTACATCGGCGTTTGCAATCCCTGCAAAAGTGTTTGGTTCCTTGAAATTTATAGTGTGTGACACCCGAATAAGATAGGGCGGTAGCGTATCGGTAATTTCTGCCTCTATAACGGTCTTAGGCTCAGCGTCATTGAGGTCTATGTCTATTTCCTCCTGACATCCGCCAAGCAGTAATGCAGTAATAATACTAAGTAATAATGTTTTATGATGTAGAAAATTCATTTCACTATTGATATTTCAGGTTTGCAAAAGTACAAAAAAAGATTTAATTACAACAAAATGTCACTTAAATACAATTTTTATTACCTTTGCAAACATTATTGCAAAACAATACGATATTATAATGTTAAAATCAATCATTTATACATCGGAAGAGGAAAATCTTTTGAAGCATTGTCGCCTTTGTCCGAGAGAATGCGGAACAAATAGGCTGAAAGGAGAATGTGGATTTTGCAATTTGGACAGCCGTATCGCCATTGCATCTGTTTGTAATCACAAAGGGGAAGAACCTGTCGTGAATGGAGAAAAAGGTATCTGCAATGTATTTTTTTCTCATTGCAATCTGCAATGCGTTTATTGCCAAAACTATCAGATAAGCAATCGTTTAAGTAATGTAAATTACACTTCCGCCGAAACCATAGTTGATAAAATTACCGCTGTTTTGCAGGAAAGTGAAAATATTGTGGGCTTTGTGTCGCCTACGAGCCAAATTCCGCAAATGCTTTCCATAATAAGAGCGTTACGAGAGAGGAATTTACAACCGTTAATAGTTTATAACACAAATTCTTACGATAGAGTAGAGATGCTAAAACGCTTGGAGGGGACGATAAATGTTTATTTAGCGGATATGCGATACGCTTTCAGTGATTTAGGGTATTCTTTGTCCGGCGTGAAAGATTATCCCGAGAAAGCCATTGCAGCCATTAAGGAAATGTATCGCCAGAAAGGTTCGTCTATTCTTACGGACAAATGGGATAAAATAGAAAGTGGGCTAATTATAAGGGTGTTATGCTTACCTCAAATGCAACAAAATTCTATGCGGATATTGGATTTGATAGCCGAAAACCTGTCTTGCAATGTGCAGATTTCGCTTTTGGCTCAATACTATCCTCCTTTTGCAATGGCGGATGAGGCTTTGAATCATCGCCTTTCTCAACAGGAATATGCTGAAATTGTGAATTATGCGATTGATTTGGGCTTTAGTAAAATTATAACACAGGAATTGTCATCGGCGGACACGTTTCAGCCTGATTTTACGAAGAATAAACCATTTGAAACCGTACTTTAATTTTTCAAATTTTGCTTTCCGTTTCCTATAATCAAATTACAGCGTGCTAGAATCAAATTACAGAATTTTATAATCAAATTCTAGCGTTCTATAATTTGATTATAGAATTCTGTAATCAAGAGATAGAAATCTAAAACGAAGTAATAATTTTTGCAAATAAAAATTACTATCTTTGCAACCGCAAAACAGATAAATTTTTTATGACAATGAATCAACTTTATTATGGTAATAATTTGGAAGTCTTTGAAAATCAACTTGCCGATGAGAGCATAGATCTGTGTTATATTGACCCTCCGTTTAATTCAAAGAGGGATTACAACCAGATTTATAATAACATAGGTGCCGATGATAAGGCTCAGGTACAGGCTTTTGAAGATACATGGGAATGGGACGACGAAGCAATAGAAGGCTTAAAGCGTTTTGATTTGGTCAATGGAGAAAAGAAATATCCGGAAAAAACCAAACTCTTAATCAACAGTTTTGAAAAAGTTCTTGGACAGGGCAGTATGCTTGCTTATATCATAAGTATATCACAGCGAATTATAGAGATACATCGTGTATTGAAGCCAACGGGAAGTTTTTATTTGCATTGCGACCCTACGGCAAGCCATTACTTAAAGTTGATTTTGGATAGCGTATTCTGTACAAAAGGAGGTGATTTTCAAAACGAAATAACTTGGAAACGCTATGCAGTTCATAGCCTGTCAAGTAAAAGATTTGATGCGATAAATGATACTATTTTCTTTTACATAAAGACCAAAGGTAAAAGTACATTCAACAGACAGTTTGAGGTTTTAACGGATAAGGAACTTAAAAAACGTTTCCCACATCTTGAAGAGGAAACAGGACGGTATTATCAGCACGCTTCATTAGAAAAAAACGCTAACAAAAGCAGCAGAAATCAAAAAAGAATTATACAGGGTAAAGAAGTAAGCACGGAATTAGGCTGGGTATGGGCACAAAAGACCTTTGACGAGCGACTGAAAGAAAATTCTAATCTTATTTATTGGACTTCCGAAGGCAGACCTCGCTATAAGATATATTTGGATGAGTATTTGGGAAAACCTATTGGCAGTAATTGGAGCGATATTCCTTATTTATCGGCTGGCGATGCGGAACGTCTGGGTTATCCTACGCAGAAACCTGAAAGGCTATTGGAGAGAATAATCCTTGCTTCTTCCAATGAAGGAGACGTTGTGTTGGATGCTTATTGCGGTTGTGGTACAACGGTTGCTGTGGCTCAACGTTTGAAGCGACAATGGATAGAAATAGATGTAACTTTTCAAAGCATATCACTTATTATGAAGCGATTGACGGAAAGTTACGGAAAGAAGATATTGAACGATGTTGAAATTGCCGGTATTCCTCGTGATATTGAAAGTGCGAAACACCTGGCTCACAAGTCGCAATCACGTAAGGAGTTTGAAATATGGGCAATAATGACTTATTCAAACAACAAAGCAATTCCTAATGAGAAGAGAGGTGCAGACAAAGGTATTGACGGCAAAATGTATATCACGGCATCCATATCGCCAAGAGAAGATAAACAGGTTATATTTTCGGTTAAGAGCGGACACGTCAGCGTTTCGCAAATCAGAGATTTTGTTGGAACGATAGAAAGAGAAAAAGATGCGGTAGCAGGTGTGTTTATAACATTGGAAGAACCTACTAAACCTATGCAGAAAGAAGCAAAGGCAGCAGGGACATATCTTAACCCATTTACAGGCAAGCCGATAGACCGCATAACTATTGTAACCATTGAGCAGATAATTAAGGGTGAAAGAGAGGATTTTCCAAATGTTGTATCATTGCTTAATGAGGCTGAACGAAAGGTAGAAAACAATCAGGGGGAAATGGATTTCTAATTTTTTTAAAAGATAATGTTCGTCGGGAAATCAAAATATATAATCATAACAACAACTTATCCGAGCAAAGAACAGGGATTGCGTAATCTTGTTCGGTCTTTGCTGGATGCGAAACTTGCTGCATGCGTGCAGATATTGCCTGTTAAAAGTTTCTATACGTGGGAAGGAAACAGTGAAGAAAACAATGAAATGCTTTTGATTATCAAAACCCAAAAGGCTTTGTATAAAAGAGTTGAGGCTAAAATTAAATCTGTTCATCCATACGAGGTTCCACAAATTATAAGCATTGACATAAAGAATGGCTTAGGGGCTTATCTTCAATGGATTGAAGACAATACAAAGTTAGTTCCGTAGGCTTAATAAACAAATTGGTAAGACAAAATTTCAAATTGGTAGGACAAAATTCCGGATTGGTAGGACAGAATTCCGAATTGGTAGGACAGAATTTCAAATTGGTAGGACAAAATTCCGGATTGGTAAGACAAAATTTCAAATTGGTAGGACATTCAGCGAGGGAATGTCTATCCGCATTACAAAAAAGACCGCCAAATCCCAAGTCCGGTCGTTAAATTGTTATGTCCGTTAAGTAGAAATTTATCTGTATAATTCGTTAAAAGGAAGTCTGTTAGTTATGGAACGAGCCAGCGTAACCTCATCTGCAAATTCTATATTGTCCCCTATTGCAACGCCTCGGGCTATTGCAGAAATACTGATTGGGCAATTTTGCAACAACTTATTGATATAAAATGCTGTCGTATCGCCCTCAACCGTTGTAGGAAGAGCCAAAATAACTTCGTCAATGCCTCCTTTACGGACTCTGTTTATCAAGTGTTCAATGTCAATATCGGCAGCAGAAATCCCGTCAATAGGCGAAATAATTCCTCCCAAAACGTGATATGTTCCCGTATATTGATGAGTATTTTCTATTGCAAGCACGTCTCTAATAGTCTCTACCACGCAGATTATTGCCGAATTACGCTTTTTGTTTGAACAAATTTCACAAATATCAGTGTCGGATATTGAGTTACAAACCATACAAAATTTTATTTCCGACCTTAAATTAACAAGACTTTCTGCGAGTTGAAATGTTGTTTCCTTCTCGTGTTTTAGCAAATAAAGTGCAAAACGTAAGGCTGTTCTGTTGCCCACTCCCGGCAGTTTCGCCAACTGACTAACCGCATTAGCAAGTAATGTAGAAGGATAATCCATCTATTATTCTGTTTTGCCGTGACAGTTTTTGTATTTTTTGCCACTGCCACAAGGACATGGATCATTACGACCTGTCTTCTTTTCAACATGAACAGGCTGTATCTTTTGTGGCTCCGAAGGATTGTTAACATGTAATTCTTCTCTTGACGTTTTGATATTGCGGCTTTCGCTACGAGGAGCCTGCGTTTGACGTACATTATCCTGCGATACAGGTAAAGCAGCACGACAAAGAAAGGCAGTAACATCGCGATTGATACCATTTAACATTTTTTCAAACAAGCCAAAAGACTCCAACTTATAAATCAAAAGCGGATCCTTCTGTTCATAAGAGGCATTTTGTACGGATTGTTTAAGGTCATCAAGCTCACGTAAATTTTCTTTCCATGCAGTATCAATAAAGTGCAGCGTTACTCCTTTGGCAACAGAAAGAGCAATCTCTTTTCCATTGGTTACATAGGATTTCTCAATAGGAGCAATGGCATTAAACATCTTTACGCCATCGGTAACAGGAAAGGCAACGTTTTCATATATGTAATTCTTACTTTCGTAAATGTTCTTAACGAAAGGGTATGCCTGTTCCGCAATACGCTCCATGCGAGATTTGTAAATGGAATATACCTGTTCGTGAATCTCATCCGTAATTTCGTTCTTGCGGTTGTTAAGAAATGTCTTTTCGTCAATAAGTGGCTCCGCTCCGCAAAGACGTATAAATTCTAACTTGAAAGTCTCATAATCATCTTTGAAATCATTAACCATACCCTCCAAAGTATCGTACATCATATTTGATATATCTATTTCCAACTTATCACCATACAAAGCATTACGGCGTTTAGAGTAAATCACAGTACGCTGATTGTTCATTACATCGTCATATTCCAAAAGCCTTTTACGAATTCCAAAATTGTTTTCTTCAACCTTGCGTTGAGCCCTTTCAATACTCTTGGTCATCATTGAATGTTGAATAACCTCGCCTTCCTTCAAGCCAAGCCTGTCCATTATTTTTACCATTCTGTCCGAACCAAAAAGTCGCATAAGATTGTCTTCCAAAGAAACAAAGAACTGACTGCTTCCCGGGTCTCCCTGTCTTCCGGCACGACCACGCAACTGTCTATCCACACGTCTTGATTCGTGACGTTCCGTACCTATGATTGCCAAACCGCCTGCTTCCTTTACACCTTCACCAAGTTTTATATCCGTTCCACGACCAGCCATATTGGTAGCAATGGTAACGGTTTTAGCATGTCCGGCCTCAGCAACAATGTCCGCTTCCTTTTTATGCAACTTTGCATTAAGGACATTATGGGGAATATGTCGCAGTTTTAACATTTTGCTCAATAATTCGGAAGTTTCAACAGAGGTAGTTCCAACAAGTACGGGGCGATTTTGATTTATTAAATTCTCAATTTCGGTAATTACCGCATTGAATTTCTCACGTTTAGTCTTATATATAAGGTCTTCGTTGTCCTTTCTGATTACAGGACGATTGGTCGGAATGGTTACAACGTCTAATTTGTAGATATTCCACAATTCTCCAGCCTCTGTTTCCGCCGTACCGGTCATACCTGCAAGTTTTTTGTACATGCGGAAGTAGTTTTGCAGTGTAATTGTAGCATAAGTCTGTGTAGCAGCCTCAACCTTTACCTTTTCTTTTGCTTCAATAGCCTGATGCAAACCATCGCTGTAACGCCGTCCTTCCATAATACGACCGGTCTGTTCATCTACTATCTTAACCTGATTGTTTATGACAACATATTCAACGTTGTTTTCAAACATTGCATAAGCCTTCAATAACTGATTTATTGTATGAACACGGTCTGACTGAACAGCATAATTCTGCATTATTTCGTCCTTTTTGGCAGCCTTTTCCGCAGGAGTAAGATTCTGTTTTTCCAGTTCGGCAATTTCACTTCCCACATCAGGCAAGAGATACATCTTCGGATTCTCTCCCAAATTTGATAAATACTCTATTCCTTTATCGGTTAATTCTATGGAATTAAGTTGTTCGCTTATCACAAAGTAAAGTTCGTCATCTATTTTGTACATTTCCTTGCTCTGATCCTGCATAAACTTATTCTCGGTCTTGAGCATCAAAGCCTTCATACCTGTTTCGGACAGGAATTTTATCAATGCCTTGTTCTTCGGTAAGCCGTGATGCGCCCGCAAAAGCAACATTCCACCCTGTGCTTCCTCTTCTGACGTGTGTCCATCGTGAAGAAGTTTTTTTGCATCAGCCAAAATCTGTGTTACGAGTGTTCTTTGAGCATTGTAAAGTTTCTCTATGATAGGACAGAAGCGTTCAAACTCCTGATCATCTCCCTTTGGTGTCGGACCGGATATAATTAAAGGAGTACGGGCATCGTCAATCAGGACGCTATCCACCTCATCTACTATTGCATAATTATGTTTGCGCTGTACTATTTCAGTTGTATTGTTGCACATATTATCACGCAGATAGTCAAAACCAAACTCATTGTTAGTTCCATACGTTATATCTGCCTGATAAGCCTTTCTTCGAGCCTCACCCGACGGCTCATGCTTGTCAATACAATCCACGCTCAAACCATGAAATTCAAACAGCATTCCCATCCATTCGGAATCTCGCTTTGCCAAATAGTCATTAACAGTAACCACATGCACACCTTTACCTGCCAGAGCATTAAGATATATCGGCAAAGTAGCCACAAGGGTTTTTCCTTCACCTGTTGCCATCTCGGCTATCTTACCTTCGTGAAGCACAGCCCCACCGATAAGTTGCACATCATAATGAACCATATCCCAATGTATCATTGTGCCACCGGCAATCCACGAATTGCTGAAATAAGCCTTGTCTCC
>JAISTG010000066.1 GCA_031272705.1 Bacteroidales bacterium
TTTATACATCAGGTTATTTATGACAACTATCTGAAAAATCATAAAGAGCCTGAGGAGATTGAATACTACCTTTGCGGTCCTAAACTAATGACCGAAGCCTGCGTACGTATGCTTGACAATCTTGGAGTGTCAAAAGAGAATATTATGTTTGACGATTTCGGAAATTAAATCTCTGTAAGGCTCATTTATAAGGGTATATCCTCCAATAGAGCGTAAATAACAGGATTACCTTCTCGGCGTTTTACAATTATGTTTTTGTATTGCAGATTTTTCTTTGCTCCGTTTCTGATGTATATTTTAAGTTCTATGTATTTGTAATGCAGATACATGTCGGGTAATTTCAGGGAAAGATAAATCCTTTTGAAGTTTGAAGGTGATGTTTGCGGCACTTGGGCTGCCGTATAGAAGATGCTCTTGTGTTTTGTGGTCAATTCGGCAACCAAAGCGTTATTGGAACTGCTTTCATTGCAAAGCACATCAACGGAAATGTCTATAAAATTTTTCTTATGACTTGTTATGTCCCACAGAGGCAGGATTATGCTCGGCGAATACTCTGTTATGCTGTCCATAAAGCAGAGTGTAGAGTTGCTATATATTGTTGTGTCAAATTTTAATGTCTTTTTATCGTTTGGAATTATGGTTGAGAATACTGCCGATTGGGCTGTATAATAATTATTTTGCTCTAACAGATAAGGGTAATAGTCTTTAATGATGGCGAAAGTCTCGGGTAGAACTGACGAAAACGCCCCAACATATAAATAAGGTGAAGTTTGCTGTTGTTGTTGCAGGAAAGAGATGAGTTTTTGTTTGTCATTAAGGCTGTCAAAAGTAACGAAATCTTTCTGCAAATGAAACTTTGTCATCGCAAAATGGCTGTATTGAGGGTGAAAATCAACTAACGATACAATGTTTGCGTACTTTCCCTTTGCTGTTTCATTGTCTAAAAGCAATCTTTCAAAACTTGAATTGTAAGATAATTTGAAATACTGCCTGCCATAAACAAGAGTTAAAGTATTGGAAGCAATAATAATAATAACTAATATGAGATTTACCCACCATCGTTGGTTGCGTATCTGTCCCCAAAGGAAGAAAAGCAGGAAAGGAAATGAAAATATGAGTATTGAGTATTGCAGTACCGCATCAACAAAACGGGAATACAGAAAGCCAATAACGAAGGGTAACAGAAACCAAATCAAAGAAATAAGTATATATTTTCTGCTTTCCTTTTGCGGTTTCAGCCATCCGAATAATGCCAAAGCAATAGCCAATCCTCCCGAAATAAACGAAAAATGAAACAAATATGCCATATAATCAACTATCCAGTCGTTATGCGGTTTTGCAAGCCAACTTAATCCGCCCTTTTTAAGTTGTGATAAAATTATTGGCAGGTTTGGGAGATATAAAATGGGTATTGCGAGATTGGTAAGAATGTAGTGGGTCAGTGCTTTGCCTTTCAGTAAAAACAGACCGCTGATACCTGTAATCAAAGCAAAGAGTAACGAAAAGTGATGATTATAAGCACAAAGCACAGCAAAGATAACGTAGAATATTCTTGCGATAGTGTTTTTTCTTTCAGGTTCTTGAATGAGTTTTGTCCAGAAATAGACCATTGCCAAAGAAAAGAACATACCACAGATGTAAGGTCGAGCAATCTGGCTGTACATAACGCTGTACTCCATACTTGCAACAAATGCCGCCGAAATCAAGGATACGCTTTCGTTAAACCATTTGGCAGCAATGAGATAAACGAACACCACTGCTCCAAGTCCGCAAAGAGTGAAAGGAAGTTTTACAATCCATTCGCAAGAGCCGAAAAACTTTATCCAAAAATACAGAAAGATTTGAATGAGTGGTGGATGTGTGTCCCCATCAATTACTCCCAGCCTTATCATTTGAGCGAATGAATCATAGTTTGTCCTAAAAACGGCGCTGTATTCGTCGTGTGTAAATGGTACAGAGCCATAATCATAAAAACGTAACAAAGCCGCCACCGCTAATATCAGCAGAAGAATGATTCTGTTTGGTATTATCGTTTTGTCCATAGAGCATTTATTGGATTAGAATTTTATTTGCCACGACCCTGAAAAACAATGATGAAGGTGTAAAGAATGATTTTGATGTCTGTTATAAGACTCATATTTTCCAAATACAGCAAATCGTACTGTAATCTCTCAATCATTTCATCTACATTCTCCGCATAGCCGAACTTTACCTGTCCCCAAGAGGTTATTCCGGGCTTAATATTGTGCAGGAAGCGATATTCGGGGGCTTTTCCTACTATTTGGTCAATGAAATAGGCTCTTTCGGGACGCGGTCCTACCAAACTCATTTTTCCACATAAAACATTATAAAACTGAGGTATTTCATCCAAACGCACTTTCCTCATAAACCGACCGAAAGGTGTTATTCTGTTATCGTTTTCGTTTGAAAGTTGAGGTATGCCTTTTGCTTCGGCATCTATATACATTGAACGGAACTTGTGCATATAAAAAGGTTTACCTCTGTAGCCTATACGCTCCTGCCTGTAAAAAACAGGTCCCTTGCTCGTTGTCCAAATAATAATGGCTGTAATGAGATAAATCGGAGACAGAATGAGCATTGCGAGAATAGAAAACACAATATCAGACAAGCGTTTCAAAATCACCTGCCATTGGGGCATAAGAGCATTGGATATTAACACCAAAGGAGTATGGAAAATGGCTGTCATCTTCACGCGTCCCAGCAAAATATCTTTGCGTTCGGCGGGTATCTTTATTTGCAAATTTGAAATGTCCTCTAATGAAGAAATGATTCTATAAATTTTTCCTTCATCGTCCGTTTCCAAAGCAATAATCAATTCCTCTATTTTGTTCGTTTTAATGATGTTTTTTATATCTCTGATGTTTCCAAGACAGGGTAAGGGCAACAGAGAAGGTTTATCACTGTCGTTGCAACAACTGACATATCCAATGAAAAGATTACCTGAATAAATTGTTTGCCGCTGTAATTCATTATAAATGTGCAATGCACGTTTTTGATTACCTACAATCAAAGTTGGGAAGCCAATAATACGTGCATGAATTTTGTTAACGCTTTTTGAAGTTATGATAAGACGTGGAATATACGTTAGAATAAAATGCGTGAAGAGAAGAATCAGGAAAGAAAGATAGTAATTCTGATACGTAGTAACGTAATCGTCAAGCAGGAGAGCAAAAAATATAACAACAATACCAACAACACTGACTCCAAAGGTTTGACTCAACTCTCTGAGACGCGATTTGCGAAAAACATCTTTGTAACTGCCTTGTGCATAATAAACAGCCAGCCAGAACAAAGGAACAAAGACTATCCCAATATAAAAATTGCTGTCGTCAAATACGTGATTTACATCTTCAAAATTACCGTTTTCAATGGTTATTTTGCGAAAAACAAAGAATAATACCCAAGCAAAAAGGGCAGCAATGTAATCAAAGAAAATATATTTGGCAACCTGTTTGTTTCGGTTCATTATTCTATGGTTTATCAATCAGGAAAATGAACTATTTTAACATTGTCTATATATACCCAACCATCGTTTAACTTATTTGGATTGGAAGGTTGCAGGTAGAACCAAAAGTCCGAGGGCCAGTTTAATTGATCCCATGCCTTTGTTAATTGAATATAAATCTTTTTCCATTTGTCTTTGCTCGGGTTTAATGTTACAGCAGAAATGTATAAATACTTATTAGAACCGCTTTCGAAGCCATAAACGCCCGTTTCCAAAGGAATATTGCTTCTGTAATCAATTTCCAAATATATGCTGCCTTGACTTATATCCGTATAATGAATGGAATCCTTACATATAATCTTGTAAGCCGTGTCCGTAGCGTTCATATACATTGCTCCGGAGTACATTCCACTCCTTACACTGTCGGGATTACTTATCTTAACAAGCCGTTCCGTAACCGAATCTCCTACTGTCCTGAAATTCATATACGAATCCTCAAACTGTTCATCAAAAGGGACTGTTGTCCAATCACTTCTGTATTTTATGTTAATAGTGTCCAAATCGGTAATTTTCTCTTCCGTAAGTGTTATTTCCTGTTCATAAGTGGTATAAAAAGGATAATAAACCCGTGTTCCTCTTATTCCGTTTAACAGAATGCCAGCCTGAACGTTGATTTTCACTTTTCCCTTCTTCAAAACAGGGATTACGCCTCCTTCTTTCAAAGGAAAAGCCATCATAGTTGTGTCTCCGTCGAAACTAATCCAAACATCAGAGATAGCCGAAGTAAGAAAGCCTTCACTTTGAGTATATTGCAGATTTGTATTTTCAACTAACCGAAAGCCTTTAATTTTAATATATGCAGGTATTTCCTGCTCCCCTTCAAAGTTATCGCAAGCCGACACGAACAATATCACACTTGCAAGTATTGGAATAAAGTATTTGTTCATTATTATCCGAATTAAATTATATGTGTTAAACGTTGAATTTTCTGTTTTATTATACCCCCAAAACCAATAACTGAAAAATTATCGGGCTTTCTCATTTTTACTTTCTGTATTTAAGATACGTCAGGCTTAAATACTAATCCAAAGTTTCAACACAGGAAAGCGTTATTCCTTCATATTGATACTCCTGCCACTCATCAGCCAAATCTGTCCATAGAACATCACTGCATTCTCCTTCAAAGTCGGTTATGGTAGGCGAGTCTTCCGTATATAAAGGGAAATCTACAACATCAAAAATTGCTGTGCAATAACAACTTGATAAAACGGGAGCAGGAGTTGGCGTTTGTTCATCTTCGTCATCTCCGCACGCAGATACGGAAACGGCAAATGCTACTAACATTGTCAATAACAATGTTTTACTCCAACGAATAGAAGTTCCGGTTTCTTTTAATTTTCTCATAAGTTTATGATATTAAGGTTTATAAAAAAGATTATTTATATCAGGGTGCAAAGGTACAATTTTAATTTAATATAACAATCATTTACATAATTTTTTCATTCTTTCACCATGTCAAAATGCAGATTTGTTATAGCCGAACTTGATTTACATTTTTTAAGTTTTGATTATACGTTCCTGAAATCAAATTCCGGCGTTCTGTAATTTGATTCTAGCGTTCTATAATCAAATTACAGAACGCCGGAATTTGATTCTAATTTTCCGTAATCAAGTTTGGATAAAATATCCTTTGTTATCGCTTAAATATATAAGTGATTGTGCCTCGCTGTTCTTCGGCTGCGTCGGCTTTTGATGAGAATTTGGAAGTACGGGCTGCATTTTCGCACTGTTTAAGAATGGTTGAATTGGAAATGGTTGTGCCTTTTACGCCCGCTCTTGCCCGTAAGACATTCCCCGCTCTATCTACTATGATTTCAACAACTATTGTGCCTACATCCGATGTTGAGGTTGCAGGAAGAGGAAGGCTTTTTGCCGTTCTGCCTGCGAGTGAAAACGATGTACCACTGCCTGTAAGGTCTGTACCACTGCCTCCGCCTCCGTTGTTACCTGCTCCCGTGCCGCTGCCTTGTCCTGTCCCCTGTCCGGAACCGCCTCCTGTTTTCACCTTGCCTTTTTGGAACAATGCGTTAGGGTCAATGGTTTGTACCGGTTCGGGATTGGTTACGGTAGTAGAAGGTTGTGTCACAGTGTTTTTAGGTTTGGCTGTAACAGGTGAAGGTTCTGTGTTTTGCGTTACGTAATTATGGTCATCATTTTGAGGTAATGCCGTAACGTTTTCAGCATCACTACCTCCCAAATCCCCTGCCATAGCGTTACCTGCGTCGGTTAAAGAGCCGTAATCCATCTCCACACCTATTTCAGGCGGTGGCGGTTCGGGATAAGAAAGCCCCAGCAAAAGCAAAACGAC
>JAISTG010000072.1 GCA_031272705.1 Bacteroidales bacterium
GGAGGAAATTCGGGTTCGCCAACCATAAACGGCAAAGGCGAACTTGTAGGTATTGCTTTTGACGGAAACTGGGAAGCGATGAGCGGAAACATAGCCTTTAATCCTGATTTACAACGCTGTATCAGTGTAGATATTCGCTATGTTCTCTTTATAATTGACAAGTTTGCAGGAGCGAAAAACCTGATTAGCGAAATGAAAATAGTAAAATAGTAAAATAATAATTCATAATTATATACGATAATTAGAGGGGGTAACATTTTTTTTGTTATCCCCTAATTGTAATATCCCTTTGCCATGCCGGAATTACCTTTTATATTATCCAATACTGATTATGGATTTCTATGAAGACCATCCATACTTTTATGAAGACTTTTCATACTTGTATGAAACATTTTCATACAAGTATGAAGCATTTTCATACTTGTATGAAGCATTTTCATACTTGTTCTTATAATTCTCTGATAACTATACCGATGACAAAAACAAAACAATACCGGCGTTCCATAAGTAAATCATAGAACGCCGGTATTGTTTTTCAGGAATGTTTTTTTAGTATCTGTCGCTAATCTTATGCCAATCAACTATCTGCCAATAGTCTTCCATATACGCAGGACGACGATTCTGCTTATCCAAATAATAAGCGTGTTCCCATACATCACAGGTCAAAAGCGGCGTTTTGCCTTCGGTTATTGGATTTCCTGCATTTGAAGTCTGTATTATTTCCAATTTACCTGCGGAATTCTTAACAAGCCAAGCCCAACCCGAACCAAACAGTCCTGTTGCCGCTGCCGTAAATTTCTCTTTGAAGGTATCAAAAGAGCCAAACTCCTCATCAATAGCCCGTTTCAATGCCCCGTCAGGCAGAGATGAACCATTTGGACACAAGCAATTCCAATAGAAAGTATGGTTATAAACCTGTGCAGCGTTGTTAAAAACACCTCCTGTTGATGTTTTAATGATTTCTTCCAGTGTTTTGCCTTCAAACGCTGTTCCTGCAATGAGTTTATTCAGGTTATCAACGTAAGCCTGATGGTGTTTCCCATAGTGAAACTCTATTGTCTGTTTTGAAATCTGTGGCTCTAACGCATTGTGAGCGTAAGGCAGAGCCTCTAAAATAAATTGAGTCATATTAAAAGAATTTTATGTGTTAATGCGGCAAAGATAATAAAATTTTATTTCATGGACAGGACTATTGCCTTTTCTTCTGCAATGCGTCTCATATTTATAATCGCATATCGCATACGTCCAAGAGCAGTATTGATGCTTACGCCTGTCATTACGGCAATTTCCTTAAAAGAAAAATTGCCATAATGACGCAGAATTAGCACTCGTCTCTGTTCCTCCGGAAGTTGTTTTATGAGAAAACGTATATCGGAATGAATTTGTTTGCGAACAATCCGGTCTTCTATGGAATCTTCATAAGAGTTCAATACCGAGAAAATGTCAAAATCCCCTTCTGTTTTAATCATAGACATCCGTCCTGCTTTGCGAAAATAATCTATTGTAAGATTGTGAGCAATACGAAGTACCCATTGCACAAATTTTCCCTCGTCATTATAATTGCCACGTCTCAAATTACCGATTACTTTTATGAAAGTATCCTGAAAAATGTCTTCACTTAAATTCACATCCTTTACTATGGATTGAATATAGTTAAACACTCTGTCCTTATGACGATAAAGCAATGTTTCAAAACATTTCTTTTCTCCATTGGTATAAGCAATAGCCAATTCTCTATCACTACGTTGTTCTGTTGTAGGCATAAAAACTATTTTTTAATCTTAAAAAAGTAGTCTTTTGTTCTATAAGCGTTTTGTTTTTATTTGTAATTAAATTTCAAGGGTGCAAATGTACAACAATTTTTTTTAATAACAACAAATTTCCTCACAAAAATATGTTTTTTTTATGACTATTTATTTGTATGTATGTGTGAATTAGTATGTTGCATTTCAAATTTGCAGGCAGGACGACACACTAAAATATGCCTGTAAATTGAGTCTAAAACAGGTATTTGCTCTTTACGAAGTACGGATTTCACTTCATAATACTGCTCAATACTTTTATGCAGGAGCATTTTTTGAAACCGTTGGACGCTTTCCTCAAACTGTTGAATGGAATCTTCATTACGTTCCGTACCTTGCATATAATCAACCAGTAAATCCTGAGCATAATGCAGACTATCGGTAATTTGGGCTGCTATGGCTTGATTTCTTACTTTGATGGCTTCGTACTGTTGCGATTGTGTAGTGTTTAAGTCAAGGCTTTTGGTCAAATAACACTTGTTTTTATTGTTTGCACAGCATTCTTTATCACAACAGGACTTTGAACGGAAGAATAACCATACATTTCCCGCAGTAAGAGCAAGCAGAAGTATTATTATAATTATCAAATACGATTTTTTCATCTTTCCTTCTCCTATTCAAAAAGTAATTCTTCCGGATAATAATTTGCTAAAACATCATAATAATTATCCGACATAAACTTCTGATATGCCAAATCGTGTTCTGTGGTTTGTTTTGTGCTGTTATCCTGCGATAAAACCACATAAGCATTTGCCCCCAGAGACAAAACAACCGCACAAAATGCCAATCGCACAGCCAACGAGAACTTTTTAGGCAGATATTGTCTGCTTTTCTCTTCAATTTTTGCTTCTAAACGTGCGAAAGAATACGGATTAGTTTCGGTAATCTTGTCTTTCATCAAAATTTCTTCTACATTCATTATTCTATTTCTTTATATTTTTCCTTTAATTTTTGCTTTAACATCTTTTTTGCCCTGTGAATCAACACCCCAATCGCTCCCGTATTACTCTGCATCACTTCTGCAATATCCTTTTGCGACATTTCGTCATAGGCATATAGCACAATAGCCGTCCGTTCCTTCAACGGCAGGGTATCAACGGCTAATTTCAAATCACTGAACCGCACTTCTCTATCATCGTCATCGCTTTCCGTATCAGCAACCTGCTCATTTGTCAGGGCGGAAAAGATATTGCGTATTTTTCTTTTACGAATATGCGATATTGTTTTGTTGATTGCAATACGGTAAACCCAGACTGAAAACTTTGAATTGCCCTTAAAGCCTTTGGCTTTGCTCAATATATCAATAAATATCTCCTGTACAAGGTCTTCTGCTTCCGTTTTGTTATGCAGCATTCCGTAACAAAGATTCAACAATTTGATATTATATTCATTAAAAAACATTTCAAAGACCTTTTTATCCCCGTCTGCTATCCTGCGAGCAACAACCAAATCGTCCATTCCGTAATTAAACCTCTTAAAATCAGGGGTAACCGCAGGGATTACCCCTAAAGATTAAATCCACATAAAGATTTAAAATGTTACTTCTTTTCAGCGTTAGTCGTGTCTTTGCAACAAGTTTTTTCGCCGTCTTTTTTGCAACATTTCTTTTCAGCGTTCTGACCGTCTTTTTTGCAACATGCTTTGGTTTCGCCTGATTTTGCTTCTGCCTTGCAGCATTTCTTTTCTGCATTAGCACATTTTTCAGTTTTCGCATCACCTTTCTTGTCGCAGCAAGCCTTTTTCTCGGTCTTGGCTTCATTCTTTACCGGAGGATTTTGTGCAATCACCGTTGCACTTCCCAAAAGTGCTACCGCAATAGCACATAAAAACATTTTCTTCATAGTTAAATAAAATTTTATTTGTACAATTTATTAGACGCAAAAAAGATAAATTTATTACATATTGAAGTAAAAAAAATTCAAAATCAGTCATTATTTTAACAAAATATCATTCCGTATTCCTGAAATCAAATTATAGAAAATTAGAATCAAATTATAGCGTGCTGTAATTTGATTATAGCACGCCGGAATTTGATTCTAATTTTCTATAATTTGATTTCAGGAATACGGAATGTGAATCGGTATTCATAAAACCTGATAAAAATTTAATCTTTTGGGGCTTTTGTTGTGTTAATTGGAATTTTTGTACTTTTGCAACCTAATTAAACAGAAATAATTTTTTATTGTAAAGTATTGAATAGAATAAATATGAACAGAAGAGTAGTTATTACGGGTATGGGAATTTACTCCTGCATAGGCAAAAACTTGGAAGAGGTTACCAAATCCCTTTATGAAGGCAGGTCAGGCATAGGTATAGACCCGTTGAGAAAAGAATACGGCTATCGTTCTCCCCTTACGGGCATTGTGGAGAAACCTCTGCTGAAAGGAATGTTGGACAGGCGTATGCGAGTGGGGCTTGCGGAAGAAGGAGAGTATGCTTACATGGCTACTGTTGAAGCATTAAAGATGGCTGGCATAGATATGGATTATTTAGATAAGAATGAGGTGGGCATTTTCTATGGAAACGACTCTTCAGCGAAAGCAGTAATAGAAGCAAACAATATAGCAATGGAAAAGAAAGACACAGCGCTAATAGGAAGCGGGGCTATATTCCAATCAATGAACAGTACCGTAACCATGAATCTTTCTACTATTTTTAAGTTACGCGGAATCAATATGACAATAAGTGCTGCCTGTGCATCGGGGTCTCATTCCATTGGTTTGGGATACCTTTTCATTAAGCAGGGGTTGCAAAATATCGTTCTGTGTGGAGGGGCGCAGGAGACAAACCTTTATTCCATGGGCAGTTTTGATGCTTTGAGTGCCTTCTCCGTAAATACCGCCGACCCAACAAAGGCTTCCCGTCCGTTTGATGCTTCACGTGACGGATTAGTACCAAGTGGAGGAGCGGCAAGTTTGATATTGGAAGATATGGAACACGCAATACAGCGGGGTGCAAACATTATTGCGGAGGTGTCAGGTTACGGTTTCTCTTCCAATGGTTTGAACATATCGCAACCAAGTGACGAAGGGTGCATCGTAGCCATCAACAGAGCCTTACAGGATGCGGGATTAACCGCCTCAGAGATAGATTACGTGAATGCTCACGCCACTTCCACGCCTCAGGGTGATGCTGCAGAAGCCGTTGCTTTGGGAAAGATTTTTGCAAACCAAAAAACACCGATCAGTTCCACGAAATCAATGACAGGACACGAGTGTTGGATGGCTGGAGCAAGCGAAATAATTTACTCTATCCTTATGATGAATCACTCTTTCATTGCTCCGAATATCAACTTTGACACTCCGGACGAATACTCTAAACCTTTGAATATCATAAGTAAAACACAAGAGGCATCGTTACGCACAATCCTTTCCAATTCATTTGGTTTTGGCGGTACTAACAGTGCTTTGGTGATAACAAAATAAGGTACGAGTAGCACTAATGCGAAGGGCTGACGCAAACAACCCTTTTTTCAAAATAAGCACAAATAAAGTAAAAAAATTGCAATTAAATTTGTTTTGTCCCTTTGGATTTTCCGATTATAAAAAGACCAAAAAAAATTATCACATTATGAGACAATTTTTATTTTTTATTTTACTTTTCCCCCTAAAATACAGATAACAAGGATAGTATAAAAAGCAATGGCGGGACAAAAAGAGGTTGAATTTGTAAGAAAAATAGATAAAACACAAACAAAATTTGATAAATTTATCTTTTTGAAAAGCATTTAAGTTTTGCAAAAACTATCTCAATTTCGCAAAATGAAGTTCTGAGTTTTTAAAATCAAATTCTAGCGTTCTGTAATTTGATTATAGAATGTTAGAATCAAATTATAAAATTCTGTAATTTGATTATAGAACGCTAGAATTTGATTTGGCTACGCAGAGTTAAAAGTGCAGAAAAACCAAAATGGCGTTTCAAAGAATTGAAACGCCATCCGATTGCAACAAATCACTATTGTTATGATGCTTTATCTTATTTTACTTTCTTCCCATGTTGCTTATAGATTACGTATCCGCT
>JAISTG010000083.1 GCA_031272705.1 Bacteroidales bacterium
AATAACTTTCTGTAACGTTACAATAACTCTCTGTAACGTTACAGAAAGTTGTTGTAACGTTTTTTACGGTTTTCCGTACGACCCAAAATCCTTTCGGAACACTCTTTAATAGTTTGATAGTCATACTTTTAGTTTTTGATATGTTTTTTTTGGTTTGTTGGAGTGAGTGCAACACGCACAAAATAGTTTTCATCCTGTTAAAAATAGTATAGAAGTTTTTTTTAATAATTTTTTTACTGTTAAAAATAGTATGGAAGTTTTTTGAAACTTAAAAATTGTTATGAGTAAGCCCTCCTCGTGAGTGAGAAACGCACCGGAAGGTTTTTGCACGCATCGGAAAGAAATTTGTCAATTAAAATATCAGTATTTTGTTAATTCAAATTAAATTTGTACTTTTGCAAACTCAAATTTTATAGTTTTAATCATTAAATAGTACTAATATAAAATGAAAAAAGGATGT
The DNA here is from genome assembly GCA_031272705.1 of Bacteroidales bacterium. Classification (GTDB taxonomy): domain Bacteria; phylum Bacteroidota; class Bacteroidia; order Bacteroidales; family P3; genus JAISGN01. Next base: position 461 of record JAISTG010000083.1, read on the forward strand.
AAATACGGCACTCACCGTGTAATTGAGCCAAAGGGAGTTTTGCCGCAACCGGCAAATAAATTGGATAACAATATGGACGAAATCTATGACAACGAAATACTCATAGACGTTCAGACCCTGAACATTGATTCCGCTTCTTTTACCGACATTGAAGCCAGAGCAGGCGGCGATCACGAGAAAATCAAGGAAATAATGTTTGATATTGTTGCTAAACAGGGCAAACATCGTAACCCATGGACAGGTTCGGGCGGAATGTTGCTTGGTACGGTAGAAAAAATAGGCGATGCGTTGATTGGTAAAACCGATTTGAAGGTTGGAGACAAAATAGCAACCCTCGTATCTCTTTCTCTTACCCCATTGAGAATAGATAAAATAAAAGAAATCCGTTCCGATATAGATCAGGTGGATATAGACGGCAAGGCTATTCTGTTTGAAAGCGGTATCTATGCAAAGATACCTGACGATATGCCTGCTAATTTGGCACTTTCGGCACTTGATGTTGCCGGCGCTCCTGCTCAAACGGCAAAATTGGTTAAGCCGGGAGATACGGTCGTTATTATAGGTGCGGGCGGAAAGTCCGGTATGTTGTGTTGCTACGAAGCAAAGAAACGTGCAGGTGTTACGGGTAAGGTTATAGGTATTTGCCATAGCGAAAAATCAACCGAAAGATTAAAAAAATTGAATTTCTGTGATGAAGTATTTGCCGCAGATGCTACTCAACCCGTACCGGTGATGCGTAAGATAGAGGAATTGACAAATGGAGAAATGGCAGATGTTACCATCAACAATGTAAATATCCCGGATACCGAAATGACCTCAATACTGGTTACAAAAGATACCGGTTTGGTTTATTTCTTCTCAATGGCAACCTCATTCACAAAAGCGGCTTTGGGTGCCGAAGGAGTAGGTTCCGATGTTACAATGATTGTCGGTAACGGCTATACCAAAGGACACGCCGAAATAACTTTGCAGGAATTACGTGAATGCAAAGAATTGCGTGATGTCTTTACCGAACTGTACGCATAGATAATGAAGCAGGGATGTAAATACGGAACTCATCGCGTCATTGAACCCAAAGGCGTTTTGCCACAACCGGCAAACAAATTGGATAACAATATGGACGAAATCTATGATAATGAAATACTCATAGATGTCCAAACCCTGAACATTGATTCTGCTTCTTTCACTCAAATAGAACAGCAAGCCAATGGAGATATTGAAGAAATAAAAAAGATAATGCTTCGTATCGTTGAAACACAGGGTAAGCATCGTAATCCTGTAACCGGCAGTGGTGGTATGTTGTTGGGAAAAGTTGAAAAGATAGGAGATAAACTTATTGGTAAAACCGATTTGAAGGTTGGCGATAAAATTGCTACTCTGGTATCTCTTTCTCTTACGCCCTTGCGTATTGACAGGATAAAGGAAGTCCGCCCCGACATAGATCAGGTAGATATTGACGGCAAGGCTATTCTGTTTGAAAGCGGTATCTATGCAAAGATACCTGACGATATTCCGGAAACTCTTGCTCTGTCGGCACTTGATGTTGCCGGTGCTCCTGCACAAACGGCAAAACTTGTTAAACCGGGAGATATTGTTGTTATCATTGGTGGTGGTGGAAAATCGGGAATGCTTTGCTGTTATGAGGCTAAAAAACGTTCCGGCGTTACGGGTCTGGTCATAGGTATTACTTACGGAGATGACGATACCGAAAGGTTGGAGAAACTTGGTTTTTGTGATTATGTTTTAAGAACGGATGCTACTCAACCTATGCCTGTTATGCGTGAAATAGAACGAATTACAAATGGCAGAATGGCTGATGTTACAATCAATAACGTAAATGTGCCTGATACCGGAATGACCTCTATCCTCATAACCAAACCAAAGGGTATAGTTTATTTCTTTTCAATGGCTACTTCCTTCACTAAGGCTGCTTTAGGTGCGGAAGGGGTTGGCTCGGAGGTTACAATGATGGTTGGTAATGGCTATACAAAAGGTCATGCCGAACTTACATTGCAAGATTTGCGTGAATGTAAGGCTTTGCGTGATGTTTTTACCGAACTGTACGCTTAAAACAATCGTTCCATGAACAAAACAATAAACATAAATAATAAGGTATTCCGTAAATATATCACTTCGGAACAGATAAATCAATGTGTTAAAGACCTCTCTCAAACTATCCGTAACAGATATTATTTGGGAGAGGAACTTTGTTTTATTGTTGTTCTTAATGGTGCATTTGTGTTTGCTGCCGATTTGATAAGAGAAATCCAAAACAGATGTGAAATACATTTTGTTAAAATTTCTTCTTACGAAGGTATGATTTCTAATGAAGTACGGCAAACATCTAATTTGCCTTATGATTTGGTAAATAAAAATGTTATTGTCATTGAAGATATTGTTGAAACAGGGCAAACCATTGATTATTTGATAAAGCAAATCCGTGAGATAAAGCCCAAGAGTATTGAAGTATGTACGTTGCTTTACAAACCCAAGAAATTTCGGGCGGATTTTTCCGTTAATTATGTTGGAATGGAAATAGAAGATGCTTTTGTGGTTGGTTACGGAATGGATTATAATCAAATCGGACGCGAATTGAAAGATATATATCAGTTAGTATAAACTTAAATAAATTAAAGGCTTATGTTAAATATAGCATTATTTGGAGCACCCGGTGCAGGCAAAGGAACTCAGTCAAGGAAGTTGATTGAAAAGTACCATTTGACCTATATAGCAACTGGAGATATATTAAGACAGGAAATAGCCGCAGGAACAGAACTCGGTTTGCAGGCAAAGGACATAATAAATCGCGGAGGACTTGTACCGGATGAATTGATAGTGCAGATTATTGAGAAAATAATAGAGAAAGATGAGCAAAACAATACCACAGGAGGTATCCTTTTTGACGGCTTTCCGCGTACTGTTGTTCAGGCTTATATTCTTGAAGGTATGTTACATCGTTTGAACAGACGGCTTTTGTGTATGTTGAGTCTTGATGTGCCGAAAGACGAACTTATACGCAGAATGCTGGAACGTGCAAAGAAAGAAAATCGTGCCGATGACAACGAAACTGTAATCAAAAACCGCTTCAACGAATACTATAATAAAACCATACCTGTGGCGGAGTTTTATGAAAATAAAGGTATTTATTGTTCTGTTGATGGTATAGGCTCTGTTGATGAGGTGTTCAATCGTTTGACAACGGAGATAGAAAATTCTCTGCAAAAGGCTTATCGTAACATATTACTGTATGGGGCACCTGGAGCAGGCAAAGGAACTCAGGCTAAAATGCTGTCAGAAAAATATGATTTGATTTACATTTCCACCGGAGCAATGATAAGAGAAGAGATAGAGCAACAAACGGAAATAGGAAAGATATGCAAACCTTACGTGGAGGCAGGAGATAATGTACCGGACGAAATAGCCATTAGACTTATTGAACGCAAAATACACGAAAATCAAACGGCAAAAGGCTTTATCTTTAAGGGTTATCCTAGTTCTTACGTGCAGGCTTATATAATGGATGGGATACTTGACAGGATGGGTTCGGCGGTTACGTGTATGATAGAACTGGAAGCCAATCCTATAAAGTGCGTTAAGCGGCTTAATGACAGAAATAAAACAGCCAAAAGAAGAGTTTATGATCGCGACCCCGATGTTATAATTCATCGATTGGAGAACTTTGAAAATTCTGCTGGGAAAGTTCGGTCGTATTATCAAAACAAAAACAAGTATTATTCCGTTGATGCTGAGCAAAACGTTGATATAGTGTTTGAAAACCTTTGTAATACTATTGACAAAGCGTTACGTAAATCATAGTATTATGGCTTCTAATTTCGTAGATTACGTAAAAATTTTATGTCGCTCGGGGAAGGGTGGGGCAGGTTCAACACATCTGCTACGCACTCGTGGCAACGCCAAAGGAGGTCCCGACGGCGGTGACGGAGGACGCGGCGGACATATAATTTTACGAGGTAACAAGCAGTTATGGACTCTCTTACATTTGAAATATACCAAACATCTCATAGCCGAAGCAGGCGAAAACGGCGGCAAAAACCGTTTGCACGGTCGTAACGGAGAGGATATTACAGTGGAAGTGCCATTGGGTACAATATGTAAGGACTTTGATACGGGAAGTGTTGATTGTGAGATTGTTGAAGACGGGCAGGAGGCAATCATTGCGGCAGGCGGCAGAGGAGGGCAGGGCAATGACCATTTCAAATCAGCCACCAACCAAACTCCTCGCTACGCTCAGCCCGGCGAAATGGGCGTTGAAGCGTGGAAAGTCATAGAATTGAAGATTTTAGCAGACGTTGGATTGGTTGGCTTCCCCAATGCCGGCAAAAGCACGTTGCTATCCGTTGTGTCGGCGGCAAAGCCCGAGATAGCCAATTACCCTTTTACTACTCTTGTTCCCAACCTTGGCATAGTCAAACACCGAGATAATCAATCTTTTATAATGGCTGACATTCCCGGAATCATAGAAGGAGCAGCGGAAGGCAAGGGTTTGGGACTTCGTTTCCTGCGACATATAGAACGGAATTCCCTTTTGCTTTTTATGATACCCTGTGATACTGACGACATTGCAAAGGAATACAAAATCCTTCTCAACGAATTATCCACATATAACCCCGAACTGCTTGACAAAGACCGACTTTTAGCAATTACAAAGTGCGATATGCTTGATTCGGTTCTGATTTCGCAGATGCGGGAACGCCTTCCAAAGGATGTAAAGTCGGTATTTATTTCATCTGTTGCGGGGATGGGTATAACGGAATTAAAGGATTTAATTTGGAAAACCCTGAATTACAACGGAATACACGGGAAAAAATAAAAATAAAGGGCTAAAAAAATCATTTTTGTAAGTGATTGATTATCAGAACTCCCGTACTTTTAAAAATTATCGCCCTACTTTTTAAAATAAGTACGGCGATAATTTTTTTTTTCGCCGTACTTATTTTAAAAAGTAGGGCGATAATTTTTAAAAGTACGGCGATAAATTTTTGTATCGTGGGACTTATGTTAAAAACTACTGATTTGGACATTGGAATGACAGGGAAAAAATGCCCGAAAGTTAAGTTTGTTGGACATTTTGCCTTGAAAAATATAATTTTTTACTACTTTTGCAAACCGAAAAAGACGAAAAAATACATTTATCATTGCTATGCTGGAAAAATTAGAAGCGATAAACGAACGGTTCTTGGAGATAGAACAACAAATGAACGAACCTGATGTAATGAACGATATGAAACGTTACGTCAAACTGAGCAAGGACTACAAGGATTTGCAGCCCGTGATTGCCGCTTACAAGGAATATAAGACCACATTGGAGAATATAGATAGCGCAAAGCAGGTTCTCAACACCGAAAAGGACGAAGAATTCCGCGATATGGCGAAAGAAGAACTCGCACTCCTGACAGAAAAACGGGAAAAGATGGAAACCGATATACGATTGCTGCTAATTCCTGCTGATCCTCAGGATAATAAAAATGCAGTCTTTGAAATCCGTGCAGGCACAGGGGGAGATGAGGCGAGTATCTTTGCGGGAGATTTGTACAGGATGTACATTAAATTCTTTGAAAAGAAGGGTTGGAAGGTTGATGTGGTAGATTTTACGGAAGGAACGGTCGGTGGCTACAAGGAAATCGTACTTAATGTAAATGGAGAGGGGGTTTACGGGCAGATGAAGTACGAATCGGGCGTGCATCGGGTGCAACGCGTACCGCAAACCGAGACTCAGGGACGCGTACATACGTCTGCTGCGTCCGTAGTCGTGCTACCTGAGGCTGAGGAGTTTGATGTTGAGGTAAAGATGAGCGATATAAGAAAAGATACCTTTTGTTCCAGCGGACCGGGCGGGCAGTCGGTTAATACAACTTACTCCGCCATTAGACTAACTCACATACCTACGGGGATAGTTGTGTCTTGTCAGGATCAAAAGTCCCAGATAAAGAATTTTGATAAGGCAATGGTAGTATTGAGAACGCGTCTTTTTGAATTGGAATACAATAAATATCTTAACGAAATCGCTTCCAAACGCAAGACAATGGTATCTACGGGTGACCGTTCGGCGAAAATACGTACTTATAACTATCCTCAGAGCCGTGTAACCGACCATCGCATAAACTATACGATGTATAACCTGCCTGTTTTTATGGATGGTGATTTGCAGGACATACTTGACGCTTTGCAATTAGCCGAAAACGCCGAACGATTGAAGGAAGCGGTTGGTTAAACAAAAATTTTCATACCTTTGCAGTCGGATTATAATATATTAAAATAAAGAAACAATGATACAAAGAATTCAAACCCTATGGCTTACGCTGGTTTTAGCCTTATCAGTTATTGCACTGTTTTTTCCAATACTCATTTTGGATATTGATGTTAAAGGAGCAGTGATGAAATATCCTTATTTCCTTTTCCCAAAAGGAGAAGAAAATTTTTTCAAACCTGCATATCTGTTGATTATTCTTCAATCTGCTGTGTTTATTATTACTTTGGTATCCGTCTTTCTTTACAAAAAGCGGATATTACAGATAAGAATGTTGGCTTTTGCTCTCTTATGCAATGTTTTTTATGCAGGTTTCATATTCCTTTTTGCGGTAAAAAATGCTTCAAATGAGATTCCTAATGGCTTGGATTTGGCAGGAATGTCGTATGGTTTGACAGCATATTTTCCTTTTTTCCAAATGTTTATGCTATATCTTGCTCAAAAAGCAATAAAAAGAGATGAAATTAAAGTAAGGTCTTCAGACAGGTTGCGATAATCTATCTGCGATTTCTGTAAGCCTCACATTTGTTGGATTTTGGTAACTTTGTAGTAAGCGTAATGCCAAAGAAGTTATACCAGTCTTTTGTTTTGGGATTTCCTCTCATAGAATTGGCGGCGTGATAGGTATTTGGCATAATTTCATTAGTCCTGTCAGCGGCTGCCTGCGACAATGCACCGCCCCATTCGGTCAGTTCGTTTTTGCCAACGTAATTTGTACTGATGTCATCTAAGTAATCGGTAAATGTTTTTCTAAATCCGTATTCCAAAGATATACATATATAGTCGCTGACGCTGAATTTGATACCCAGTCCGAAAGGAATGGCTATCTGCCATTTGGAATAAGTTGTTGGATAGCCCGTCATACCTTGCCCTTCGGTAGATAAATCACGCAGATAAACCTCTTCTGTTTCAAAGGTATAAGGATTTACTATTTCGGTTTTAGGATTCATATAAAACAAAGCAAGTCCTACAAACATATAAGGGCTGATGCGGTGTCTTAAACTGCCCGTTTGATAGTCAAAAAAGTTGAATTCAAATAAAAAAGAAGCCTCATTACACCACGTATTGAAAGAAAGATTACGCATATTGTCAAAATGTGCATCCTCACCCCAAAGTTTCGTAAAAAGCAAATTGCCTCTCATCACCCAGCGAGGCGAAATATTGTAACGATAAACAAAGCCTGCCAGAAACGAAACATTATAGAAATCAAATGATGTTTCAAATTGATTCATAAATGTTTGGTTTGACACTTCGCTTGCATTATTTATGTCGCCTACATAATTAGAACCGCCGAGCATAATACCGATTTCAGAACGGCTAAGCAATTGTGCATTAACCATATTCGCAAAGGACAGAAGCGTAATGAAGATAAATTTTTTCTTAATCATATTTTATAATTTCCTTTTCAAACAGGCGGCAAAGATATAAAAAAAATGCGGGTTGAAAACAAAATTTTATGTTGATACGGTAAAGCATCAGTTCAATTTTATCATTACATACGGGAAAAATATGGTGTTGTATGCTATTTCTTTTTGTAAAAAATACTACTTTTGCTGCCTTAAACATACCTACTATGTACAAAAAGAATTATAAATGGCAGGAGAAACAGCGAGGACCTTCGGTTGCGAGAGAAGCATCGGTGAAAGAAGTTTTTTCAATGCTGATAAATGAATACAATATTGAGTTTGACCCTTTTGAATATGAAATAAAAGAGGTTTGGAAAGAACTTACGGGAACATTAACCGACCGATTGACAAGACGAATCTATGTTCAGGGGGCGATTCTCTATGTTTTCGTGTCTTCTCCCGCCCTTAAACACGAATTAATGATGGTAAGAGGCGAACTTTGCGAAAAAATAAATCAGCGATTTGCGGAAAAATACAGGCAATTTCAAAAAAGAAAGATACTGAACAACATCATAATTAAATAAAAAGAAATGGGAACAATACGGATTGAAAATATGAGATTTAAGTCTCTTCATGGCTGTTTTGCGGAGGAAAGAATCATCGGGACGGAGTTTGCAGTAGATTTGACCTTTGAATACAACAGCACAATGGCAGAAGATTTTGACAACAAGGAATTTGCAGTGGATTATCAGGAAGTTTATTTGGTGGTGAAGGAACAAATGAATATCGCTTCAAATCTTATAGAGAACGTAGCCAAACGCATTGCTAATGCAGTATTAACAAGGTTTAAGGTGGATAAATGCGGTGTTAAGGTATCTAAATTAAATCCTCCTCTTGGGGGACAAATTTCTGCGGTGTGCTTTGAGTGTTTTGTTTGCGGCGAGCAAAGCATTCAATCCACACAACCCACATTAGAAAGATGAAAACGTACATAAAAGGTCTGCCAACCCAGTCATGAATGAAACGAAACATACTTGCGTCATTTACCAAAACGCCTGTAAGTATCACGATTCTTATTACGTTCAGCAGAATGATTATTACGCAGCAACATAACCAGTAAATAAGTCGTTTCCAAGCCTTTCCCGGCACAAACAACATAAATATAAACACCTGCATCATTTGTTTTATGCCTGAGCAATCGTGAATGACGGACATTGACACGAAGAAATGTTTCACGTTAAGGGCATCTAACGTATAGAACCAGAAGGTTCTGTCATGCGTTACGAAGTTTGTAGAAAATAATATGTGCATTGCCCAATGCGAAAGTTGAAAGGCAATGTTGGTAAAGAAGTCAAAAATAGCACCGGTAAAAGGACCAAAAAGCCAAGCGTTCATATTGGTATGCCAGTAAAGGAAATGAAAAATCAGAGTCGCAACAATAAACAAGGCAATGTCCGTAAGGGATTGCCGCTGTTTGACATTATATTTTCTTTTTATGTATTCTGCAAATTTCATTTTGCAAAAGTACACCTTTTTTTTGAAATGCAAAAGATTGTAATCAAATTCTAATTTTCTGAAATCAAATTACAGAATTCTATAATCAAATTATAGAACGTTAGAATTTGATTATAGAATTCTGTAATTTGATTCTAGCACGCTGTAATTTGATTATAATTTTCCGTAATCGGATTTCAGATAGAATATATCTTCGCTGCAATGAACAGAGTTCTCGGTTGCATTGGTCCATAGATGTATCCGGCATCACGATCTATCCCTTTGTCAAAATCCTGTTGAAAGGCGTTAAACATATTCTTTATTCCCAAAGTGAGTTTGAGGGATATGTCGCGATAAATGTTGAAGGTGTATGAGGTAGAGAGGTTTATGTCATAGAAATCAGGCGTTTGCTCCAAGCAGTCGCTTGCAATATAACCTGCATAATGAGGTACTGTCATACTGCCTGTGTAAGTGCCTGTGATGTTTAGTTCCAATGGCGTAACAGGTTGGTAATTAAGGGAGATGAAACCATAGTTATCTGGTGTTCTTAACATCTTGTCTGTGCCTTGAACGGTCTCATCACTTGACCAGAACTCCGTTTTGCGATAGCGATTGTTTTGATGTGTATAACCGATTGATAATGTGTTAAATGTTTTGTAGGCAATTTTTGCCGTAAGGCTTATTCCGGCAACTCTTGCTCCCGAAGCGTTGTAGCGTTCCTGCACCATAGTGCTGTTAATCGTGTCATAATCAATCACTCTTAAAGCAAATACGTCCTGCAATTCAGTATAAAAACCTTCCAAAAGCAAATTTGCTTCAATGTTTCGTGAAAAAGAATGATATAAATCGGCAGAAAGGTTCAGTGAATGAGAGTATTCGGGACGCAAACCCTGTGCAAGATGAGTGCGAAGCGATAATCCGCCGACCTGTGTTACGTGAAGGTCTTCGTCAAACGCTTGAGGAGGACGATAACCTGCACCATAAGATGCTCTAAACTGCATATTATCAGAAGGTTTGTAGAGAATATTCATACGAGGTGAAAATATAAGGTCGTTAATCAGGTTATGCTTGTCAAGCCTTCCGCCGATTAAAAAATTGAAATGAGAACTTGTCCATTCGGATTGAAGAAAAATACCTCCCGTTTGAGTACTCTGGTGCATTGAAATGTTGTATCCCAGTACTTTATCGTTTAATGTATTAGCGTTAAACTCCGCTCCATAAGTCAGGGTTGCAGGCAGGAATAACAGTTTTGCGAACTTGTTGCTGCCCTGAACACCAAACAGCAAAGTCAAATCATCACTTTTGCCATACGCATTCGGGTCTTTATACGAACCATAATAGGAATTGCGGTCAATATACTGAACGGAAGAATAGACGGAATAATGATTTAAGCCATTGAGAGTAATATAGTCGTGAGTCAAACTTGCAGTGTGGATTTTGTGATTTGTCATTTCGCAGATGTCTGCTTGATGAGCAGGCTGTTCAAAGGCATTTCCGCCTCGTCTTTCTTCTTCTGTGGTGTGGTATTCAAGGGTTAATTTGTTTAGATTGTTCATTTTGAAGAATGTTTTAGTACCAAAGGAACGGGCATCCAACATTCCAAGTTCCGAAAATCCGTCTTTATCATAATCAAATGGTGTTCGCTTGCGAAAAGTCTGGTAAAAGGAAGCACCAAAACGCTTGTCTTTTCTAATGAAAGCCGCATTTGCATTGATGTTTGACGATGTGGCACTGCCGTTTAATGATTCCAGATTGGTGGATATTGAGAAGGTGTTACTTACAGGCTCTTTGGTGATGATGTTTATTGTTCCTGCTATGGCGTTAGAGCCGAAAAGTGCTGATGAACCGCCCTTTACAACTTCTATTCTGTCAATCATATTCACAGGAATCTGTTCCAAACCATATACTCCTGCCAAAGAACTCATTACAGCACGGGAATCAATCAACAGTTGAGTATAAGGACCTTCCAAACCATTGATTCTAACCTGTGGAAAGCCGCAATTCTGGCAGTTATATTCCACTCTGACACCCGTTTGGAAAGGAAGAGCCTGTGAAAGGTCGTGAGCGTTAGACGCTTCAAACGCTTTGTCCGACAGAACATTTACAATAGTTGGGGCTTCCTTGCGATTTATTTCGTTTCTGTTTGCCGACACTACAACAGGATTAAGCAGGGTGTTGGCAGTTTTAAGTTCTATGTGTGCATGAGTGGTCTTCCCTGCCGATACAACAACTTCTTTTTCAATCGTTTCATAACCAACGAAAGATACTTTTAGAATATATGTTGCCGGTTGGAGATTTCGCAATATGAAATTACCATCCAAATCCGATGTAGTACCTTTTTGCATTCCTTTTACAAGTATATTGGCAAATGCAATCGGTTCTTTGGTCTGTTCATCAAACACATGACCTTCTATACTTGCAGGATTGTTTTCTGTTTTGTCTCTTTTTATATTACCTGATGCTGTTACGGAATTTGCACAAACAGCCATAATTAGCAGTAATAATGTTTTACGTATCATATTAACCTATTTTTAATTTTTGGGAATGCAAAAGTACAACCTTATTCCTTTGCCTGAAATACCCTAAAATAGTGATTCAAACAAGTTAATACAAGAGAACAAAACACCCTACAATACATATAACAGATTCATTATACATATTGTAAATATCTGACTACGTGTCAATACGACAAACCTTAATTACTATTTGTTTTTAAGCAAATCGCGAATTTCGGTTAGCAGTTGTTCTTGTGCGGAAGGTGCTGTCGGCTTTGTTTCTTCTTGCTTTTTCAAACGGCTAATTCCCTTCACAAATAGGAAAATAGCAAAAGCAATAATCAAAAAATCAACAGCCGCCTGCACAAAATTACCATAATTCAGGGTAACGGCAGCATGTGTTTCCGTTGCCTGCTGAAGTGTGATATTTAATTGTGTAAAATCCATTCCGCCAAGCAGAACACCAATCGGAGGCATAATTATATCCGCCACTAATGACGAAACAATTTTTCCAAAAGCAGCACCAATAATCACACCGACCGCCATGTCAATCACATTGCCTTTTACGGCAAACTCCTTAAATTCTTTTATGAAACTCATATTACTAAATTTTTTCTGCAAAAGTAATAAAATTAGTTGTAATGGATAAAATTGATATTAAAATTCCAACGTGGTACGAGTTTCTTCTGTTTTGCAAAGACAAATAGGATTGACATATAAAAGGTTTTATTACAAAAAACGGCATTTTTTTGTCAATTCAATAAAAAGTTGTATCTTTGCACCGTCTTTCTTGGGGAAAGATACTTTTTTAATAATTGAGCTAATGCTCTTATTCTGATACTGAAAATCGCCAATTTGCAGTTTTACAAGAATAAGTTGACAGTATTCACGCTTGGCGTGGACTGTTTTTGACTTATGGTAAGACAGGTGTTTGGCGATACCTCAGTAATAGTAAGCAAATTAAAGTGTTCTACGCTTTTTTTCTTTACTTAAAGTTTAAGGGTTGCTGCTCGCACAATTTAAACAGATATGGCAAAAGCAAACATTAAAGATGATTTATTTAGAATCACAGGTCAAAGAGACATCAAAACTTTTATCAAAACTTATTTGTTAGATCCGAGTTTTAGGTATATGTTTTGGTTTCGTTTCTCAAATAATCACAGTGGAATTTTGTGTTTGTACGGCAAATTACGAATGAGGCATTATTCTTTCAAATTTGGTTATCAATTTCATGCACATACACAAATAGGAAAAGGATTTTACATTGGACATAGGGGAAGTATTGTCATTAATGGTCGTGCAAAGATTGGTGATAATTGCAATATTGCACAAGGTGTAACTATTGGGCAGACAAATCGTGGAGATAGAAAAGGTTATCCAACAATAGGAAATAGAGTTTGGATGGGAACACAGTCAGTTATCGTTGGTAAAGTTACGATAGGAGACAATGTTTTGATTGCACCTTTGTCATATGTCAATTTTGACGTACCTTCAAATTCTATTGTTATTGGCAATCCTGCAAAAATTATCAGTAGAGAAAACGCAACAGAAGGATATATCAATAATTTAGTTTGACATTATTCTGACAACAGAATTGCATTTTTTTGTCAATTCAATAAAAAGTTGTATCTTTGCACCGTCTTAAAATGAAAAAAATATGTGATAGAATAGAAATATAAAGATATATTAAAGCGTAATGCTTTTCTTTCCCTACGAAACGTGATAAATTTCAAGGAACAAGAAATAAGTATACGCTCGCAGAAATGCGGGCTTTCTTATTAGTTCCATGGTAATTATCACGACCTCTGAAGCGGATAGTTAAGTCCGCTATTTTTATATCTATTTCAAATTAACTCTGATTTAGCCGAAAAGAGAGTCAAAATAAAAGGTAGGCAGGAGGAAACCGAAAATCCTTTCAAGAGTTAGGTGTAACTTAAATCTTTATTCAAATGAAAAAGAAGATTTTAACCGTAGTCGCACTTTTAGTCATTGCACTTGGCGTATCTGCTGCCGTAATTTGGATTACTTGTGATACTTGTAATGGAACCGGATATAAGATACAGTATACTTGTATTAAATGTTCTATTTGTAATGGTAGCGGAACGCAAACTAATACTGATGGAACAAAGTCAAGTTGCATGAGATGTCAAGGTAGCGGAGTCGAGCACAAAGAAACAAGAGTAACTTGTTCTTCTTGTAGTGGTAGAGGTGAAAAAGAAGTACAAAATAATACTTGTCAGTAAAATTTGCTTTCTTTTCTGCGGAGTATTCTTAATCGGATACTCCGCTTTTTTATTTTCAAAAACCGTAACGGTGTTTGGGTATTCACGAAACGCCGTTATAGAATTTTATAACGCCGTTTCAGAAATGACATATAAAATAAAGTTTCTCGCAAGTGTGCAAATGGATTAAAATTAAAAGATTTATACGGAGTTATAGTTTTATCTTGCATAATTGGAAAAATAATCGTAACTTTGCACCCGCAAACAAGTTAATCAAAATAGAAAGATAACGTTATGTCAGTAGATAAACAGGTTACCGTTGAGACGGCTAAAGAACTCGGCTTGCTGCCTGAGGAATTTGAAAAAATAAAAGGATATTTGGGACGCGTGCCTAATTTTACCGAATTGAGCATTTATTCCGTTATGTGGAGCGAACACGCTTCTTATAAGAACTCTATCAAGTGGTTAAAGACACTTCCAAGAGACGGAGAGCAGTTGTTGGTGGGTGCAGGTGAGGAAAACGCAGGAATGGTTGATGTTGGTAATGGGCTGGCTTGCGTTTTTAAGATAGAGAGTCATAATCACCCCTGTGCCGTAGAGCCATATCAGGGTGCTGCAACGGGTGTTGGAGGTATTAACAGAGACATCTTCACTATGGGAGCAAGACCTGTGGCTCAGTTGAATTCATTACGTTTTGGCGACATAGAGAATCCGCATACACAATGGCTGATGAAGGGTGTTGTAAAGGGAATTTCTCATTATGGAAATTCATTTGGTATTCCTGTTGTAGGCGGAGAGGTGTTCTTTGATGAGTGTTTTGAAAACAATCCTTTGGTTAATGCAATGTCTGTTGGCATTATGCAAAAGGAAGACTTAATTTCGGCAACGGCAAAGGGGGCAGGCAATCCTGTTTATATCGTTGGCTCTTCCACAGGTAAAGACGGGATACACGGAGCGACCTTTGCCTCAGCCGATGTTACCGAAAACTCTGCCGAAGATATTCCTTCCATTCAGGTAGGAGACCCTTTTCAAGAGAAATTACTGCTTGAGGCTTCATTGGAACTTGGTAAGAGTGGAGCAATAATCGGTATGCAGGATATGGGAGCGGCAGGCATCATCTGCTCTACAAGTGAGATGAGCGAGAAAGGCGGAAGCGGTATGCGGATAGACCTTTCCAAAGTGCCGTTACGTCAGCAGAATGTAGAGGCTTGGGAAATACTTTTGTCGGAAAGTCAGGAGCGTATGCTGATTGTTGTTGAAAAGGGTAAGAAAGATATTGTTGAGAAAATTTTTGCTAAATGGGACTTGAACTGTGCAAAGATTGGTGAAGTTATTGATGAAGACCGTCTTTATTTCTACTGGAAAGACAAACTTGTTGCCGATGTTCCTGCTTCTACACTGGTACTTGGTGGCGGTGCTCCCGTGTATGAACGCAATTATACCGAACCCGAATATATTAAAAAGGTATCGCAGTTTGACCAAACAGCAATTCAAGACTGTAACATAGAGGAAGCAAAAGATATATCAAAGTTCCTGACCCGTCATCCGAACATAGCGTCAAAGCAATGGGTGTTTGAGCAATACGATACAATGGTTGGCACTAAGAATATGACCACTAATGTTCCTGCGGATGCCGGTGCAGTTAATCTTAAAGGCACTGAAAATGCTATTGCTATGACCTGCGACTGCAATTCAAGGTACGTATATTCCAATCCCGAACTTGGAACAAAGATGGCTGTGGCTGAAGCTGCTCGAAATATAGTCTGTACCGGTGGAGAGCCTCTGGCGGTTACCAATTGCCTGAACTTCGGTAATCCTTATCATGAGCCTACATACTGGCAGTTTGTCAAGGCAGTTCAGGGCATGGGTGCGGCATGCAGAAAATTTAATACGCCCGTTACCGGAGGCAATGTGAGTTTTTACAATCAGGCATCCATCAACGGTAAAGTTGAAGCCGTGAAACCTTCTCCCGTTATTGGGATGATTGGAATGGTAGCAAAGAAAAATCTTACTTCACTTGCCTTTTCCGCTCATGCAGGACGGACGATATATCTTCTTGGAAAGCAGGTTAATGATATAAATTGCTCACAATATCTTTATTCATACCGCAAGATTGAACTCTCACCTGCTCCTTATTTTAACATGGATGAGGAATATCAAATGCAGCAATGCCTGAGGGGATTGATAAAAGAGGGCTATATTGCTTCGGCACACGATGTTTCCGATGGCGGTTTGTTCGTTACTTTGCTGGAATCGGCAATGCCCACCGGCGTTGGCTTTGATATAATAAAGAGCGATGAGGCATTACGTTTGGACGCTTTCCTTTTTGGCGAAGGGCAGGGCAGAGTTGTAATCACCGTAAATGAGGATATGGAAGCGGCATTTGAGGAAAAAATGCAGCAAAGTGAGGTTTCCTCTGTTGTTTTGGGCAGAACGACTTCGGGAAATATCGTTATAAATAACGAAAGTTTTGGATTTATAAGTGATTACAAGTCGTTATACGATAATTCCATCGCCGATTTCATGGGCGAATAGAAAAACATATCTTCAATGTTTGAGTGCATAAAAAACAAAAAACAAATTAGATGGCTGTTGTACGGCGGACTTGTAAGTCTTGTAGTCGGTATTGTGATGACAAGTGTTAATGATGTGCCAAGTGATATAAACGATAATGCCGTTTTGAAACAGGTAACTATGCTTCCGGGCTGGTTATTTTTCGTTATGGTGGTAGTTTTTGCACCTTTGATGGAAGAATTTGCTTTTCGGTCGTGGGTGATTGGGAAAAAATGGGCAAATTATCTTTCTTTGGTACTTACAAGTGGCTTCATGGTAAGTGTTTTTCCTTCGTTTTGGGTACTTATTGTACCAGTCCTGCTTGCCATAAACCTGTTTGCTTTCAATAAAAAGCCTGTTATACAGATGTATATTTATGTAGTACTTACATCTTTGCTTTTTTCCATAGCACATAAAAATAATTTGGATTTTCATCATTACATTTTAGCATTTCCAATCTACTTTGGACTTGCGTTATGTCTTTGCTGGCTCGGTTTAAGGGTTCGTTTTGGCTGGTGTATTGTTGCTCACGCTCTTTACAATTTTACTCTTATCACTCTGGGGGGCTTCACTATTGCAACTCAAGAACCTGTTCATCTTGAAGGAAAAACATTTAAGGGTGAATTAAAGCAGGTTTCCGGATTAAAAAATGATAATAATAAAATATCGGATTCCCTATCAACACGAGTTATAGACACAAGAGTACCGATAACTCAAATATCCAAAATGTTACTTGGGGACGAGAAAGAATACAAAATAGAACTCTATCCCATCAGTTACAAGTTTTATGATATTGATATAAAATCCAAAGATACCAATGCAATAGACCGCAAAAATATAATACGACTTTTGGTTGATAAAAAACTGATTCGCATTGATACATTGAAAAAAGAAAAAATTATAAACATATTTGAACAATGAGGAAAATAACATTTATTATTGCCTTTTTTGCTTTGGTCTTTTCATGTTCGCAAAAGGAAACCATACAAAAGAACGATTGGTTTCACGATTGTTTGAAAGGGGAAGTTAAAACCATAGAAGAGAGTTATTTTGGAGCGTCAGGCACAGCGGAAAAGACTGAAAAAGGTGCTTTATCCACGAAAGTAATAATTTCTTATGACAAAAACGGTTATCGTATTGAAAACAGGGATAAAATAAAAGTACATTTCAATGCCGCAGGTCTAAAAGACACAATAATTAATATTGATGGCAATGGCGTAATGGAATCAAAATTTATAAATGGTTTCAATGAAAATAACGAACTTATAATGACACAGATGTTTGATAAAAACGGCAATCCGGTTTATACTTGGAAATATGAATATGATACAAACAATTGCTTAATTATGGAAACATTATACAATGCCGTTGGTACGCAAATGAGCAGTAATCGTTTTGTTTATGAAAATGATTCGAAGGGAAACTGGATTAAAAAGGTGATTATATCGGAAGACAGCAATGAACCGTTACAGGTAATTGAACGAAGTATAACTTATTATTAAATAATCTGCGATTGATGTAAGATATTATATGATTACAATTTTTTTTCATATCTTTGCAATCGCAAATAACATAAAAAACAGGAAAAATGAAAAGCAAACACTTTATTATAGTAGCATTAGCGGGTTTGGCTATTGTATTTTGCAGTATAGCAAAACCGAAATCAACTATTCCTCCAACAGTTCAATGGACAGATATAGAGAATGCACAGGAACAGATAAAACAAAAGGCAAATAAAAATAAACTTATTTTTATTGATTGCTATACCGATTGGTGTGGCTGGTGCAAAGTTATGGATAACAAAACGTTTAGTGATACTCTGATTGCCAAATTGATGAATTATTACTTTATTTCGGTTAAATTCAATGCTGAACAAAAGTCAGATGTTATATTTAATGGTACTACATATAAGTATCAGTTAAGAGGCAATCGCGGAATCAATCTTTTGTCACCCGTTTTACAACAAAATAAACTATCTTATCCTTCATTTGTAATCCTCAATGCAGATCTTTCACACAAGGATATGATACAGGGATACATTGAAAAGGGAGAATTTGAAATGATTGTTGTATATCTGGGTGAGGGATATGATACAAAAATATCTTACGAAAAGTTTAAGGAGCAGTACAATACCGACATCAGACCACAAATTTTGAAAAAGATAGAGTAAAATCTTTCTACTTATTGATATGCAGAACGAATTTATAAAGTATATCAGAGAAAATAATCTTTTTACTAAAAAGGATAAACTTCTTGTGGCGGTCAGTGGCGGTTTGGATTCAATAGTTCTTTGTGAATTGTTGCTCCAAAACGGTTTTGAATTTGCCATAGCACATTGTAATTTTCATTTAAG
Organism: Bacteroidales bacterium; assembly: GCA_031272705.1. Classification (GTDB taxonomy): domain Bacteria; phylum Bacteroidota; class Bacteroidia; order Bacteroidales; family P3; genus JAISGN01. Next base: position 19,192 of record JAISTG010000083.1, read on the forward strand.
AGGCGAAGAATCTAATAGAGATGAGGCTTTTGTGAAAAATTATGTTGAAAAGAATAATATAAAAGAGTTTTTTGTCGCTTCTTTTGATACGGAAACGTATATGAAAGAACGAAAAGTTTCGGTTGAAATGGCTGCACGTGAATTGCGTTACAAGTGGTTTGACCGTATAATGAGTGAAAAAAAACTTGATTATTTGGTTACCGGACATCATGCTGATGATTCGGCAGAAACAATATTCATTAACATACTGCGAGGTACGGGAATAGCAGGCTTACACGGCATTTTACCCAAAACCAACAACATTGTCCGTCCCCTGCTTTTTGCTACCAAAGCACACCTTGCCGAATATGCAGATAAAAACCATATTGAACATATTGAGGACTCGTCCAATCAAAATATAGAGATTATTAGAAACAGGATACGTCAAGAGATATTTCCAATTTTTAGAGAAATAGCACCGAATTTTGATATTACGGTTCGTCGTGAGATAGAACGTTTTCGTCAAACGGAACAGGTCTTCAGGTCGGTAATTGACCGTGTTCGGACAGAGATTCTTATCTCTGAATCGGACTGCATAAAAATGCCGATAGAAAAACTTAAAACTCTCACGCCCTTAAAGATATTTTTGTTTGAACTTTTTTCCGAGTATGGCTTTAACGAATCTACCATTAACGCAATAGAGGAAAGTCTTTTTGAAGATTTGTCGGGCAAGCAGTTTTTTTCCGATGAATATCGTGCCATAAGAGACAGGCAATACATCATCATAAGTCGCCGAAATTATTTGCAGACCAATGAGTGCTATCTAATAAATCCGGATGACTTTTCGCTTGATGAGCCGCTGCCTTTGAAGTTGGAAGTGATGAGAGATATGCAATTCATATCCATACCCCAAGACAGAAATATCGCAATGCTTGATTTTGATAAACTTACTTTTCCTCTTATGCTTCGTAAATGGAAAAAGGGCGACAGTTTTATTCCGCTCGGCTTAAACAAACAAAAGAAACTCAGCGACTTTTTTACCAATTTGAAGTATTCCCTTTTAGATAAGGAGAATCAGTGGTTGCTTTGTTCGGGTGAAGAAATTGTTTGGATTGTCGGCAAACGACTTGACGACCGATTCAAAGTAACAGAAAACACTGTAACAATTTACAGGATGGAGTTACTTTAACAATCAGATATTTACAACTCATTTACAAAAACCTTTGGAACCGAATTTGACGGTTTGGATAACAGTATCAAACGGTTAAAGACTGTTTTGAATGTTTTTTGGCTCGTCCGGAAAACTTTGGATAACGTTATCTAAGGTTTGGATAATGTTATCCAAGGTTTAGATAACGTTATCCAAATGTTTAGAAACGGGGTTTATCAATGGAAAAAGGCTAAAATATATATTTTCCGTTTTGCCAAAGGTAAGTTTTTTGTAAAAGTTGGTATGGATAGGGGAGTGAGCAGAAAGAAAATTATTGCCGAATAAATTTGAACATCAATAATAGGTTATCTGTCTTTTGGCAACGAAAATAAGTACATCATCTCTGTATGAGCGGCAGATAGTCCAGTTCCCCGCTGCATCAAATTCATATTCAAAGGTATCTTTGATGCCGTAAAAGTTAATACTTATGACGCATAATCCGGCGGAATTAAACATATTTATCTGTTCTTCATTCGGTTTTCCGGTATGGTCTTCCCGCTCTCCGAAAGGTTTGTAGTCGGAACGTAAATACCACGTTAAATTATCTTTACTGTCAAATATATTTTTGGTGATAAGGCGATTAAAAGTATCATATACATATACCCAACGGGTAAATAAGACCGTATCAAAATAACCTTTCTGTTCAACAAGATTGCCGTTGGTATCGTAAAAGTAATCAAAATATTCAAACAATTCGCCGTTTGCCCTGAAACATTTCCCTTTGGATATATGTCCCTTTTGATACTCATAAACAGAAAAAAGAAGCAACGAATCTTTGGCATCAAAGGTTTCCTCCCGCAAAAGAAGATTATTTTTATCGTATTCGGTGGTATAGCGTCGGACTTGGAAGTTATTGGTATCAAAGGCTATCATTTCCGTTTGATAACCGTCAATATTGTAAGTCGTGAAAGTGTTTTTCGTACCGTTGGTAAGGGAGCCGAGTTGTATCTCGTTGTCTGTTTGTGTGGCGGAAAAGGTTTTTTCGCGGACGCTTTTCACCTTGCCTTTGAGGGCTGCCTCCGCAAGTGAAGTTTTTGTGTTAGGCTGTGCAAAAGAGACAATTTGCAAAAGCAAAGTAATTACTAAAAATATCTTTTTCATATTTTAGAGAGAATGTTTATACTTTTTTGAAAAAACGCGTTTGGTCCAGAAAGGAAGAACAAGCAATCCGAGTGCAATGTATGGATAATACGTATAAATTCTCCACAAAAGCGATAAGGAAGAGGCTGTTCCAATTTGCATAAATTCCTTAAGAAATAAAGGGAAGGCAAACTCGGCTATACCGCTACTGCCCGGAGTAGGGGAGATACACAAAATAATCCACATAACAAGTTGTCTCGCAAAAACAAGCATCTGTTCGCTTACAGGAGAAAAGGCTAACAATAGAAAATTAACGACAAGGAATCGTGCCGTCCAACTTCCCACCGTGCAGCCGTAAGCCTTCAGCCAGAAAATAATGCCTTTGCCCTTAAATTCTTTGGATGAGATTACAATATCGTCTCCTGTCTTTTGGAATTTGTGCTTCCAACGGCGAAAAATAGTCCATCCCCCCATAGAATAGAGGAATTTGCGAAAGCCCTGCGGATAAATAAATATGGCGACGAGGATAAATATCGTAAGAAGGCACATAAAACCGTAACCGATAGCAAAAACGGTTTTGACGCCGAACTCCCCGCCCATAAACGAGAAGTCAAAATCGGTAATGAAGGCAGCCGCAACTCCCACAAAAAGGATTGCTAACGGAGCAATAATGATATAAAAAAGTTCGTCTAACAAAGCGGTTATCATAACGATGGCTGTGGAACGCCCGACGGGGATTCCCTCTTTGGCAACGATGAAAAACGCTAACGCCGAACCCCCTACGATAGAAGGAGTTACGGCAGACCCAAACTCCCAGAGCATAATCACTTGAAAGGATTGCTTCCACGAAAGTTTGCGGTCGGTCAGCAATCGGATGCGATACATATACATTACGTCCCGAAGAACTCCAAAACACATAGCAATCACCAGACAAACAGTTGAGTACCAAGTCCAATTTCGGATAATGTTTTTCATTACGGAGGATTGATGCGTTATATTTATATTACCTTCTTTTTGTGGTGTGGCGGGGAAAAGTTCTTCGGCAGTTATTGCTCCGTCTTCATTGGTATCCACCCAGTAATACTGCCCTTGTCCCATCAAAACCTCCTGATAGACAGGTTGATTAAAATCACGTACTATGAGATAAAAAGCAGCAACAATACCAATAAGCAAAGGCACCGCAATCCTGCGAAAAGAGAAAATCTTCAAGGGGTGCGTGTCTCCCAAAGTTTGGTTGTCCTCTCCCGAAGTTTGGTTGTCCTCTCCCAAAGTTTGGCTGTCCTCTCCCAAAGTTTGGTTGTCCTCTCCCAAAGTTTCATTATGGTTATTCATATATTTATCGTCCTTAAACATTTACTCAACGTACAATAAAAATCCTTTGAGGTACTCCCCTTCGGGATGAAAAATATTCTGCGGATGGTCAGCGGCAGCCCCCAAAGATTTAATAATTCTAACCTTGCGACCGGAAAGAGCAGCCGCCGAAAAAAGCATCACCGAAAACGCCTCGCTACTCACCACTCCCGAACAGGAAAAGGTAAAAAGCAACCCGCCGTGAGCAATCTTCGAAAGAGCAATGCAATTCAGTTCCCGATATGCCTTCACCGCCGCCTGCAAGTCTTTTTGATGCTTTGCAAAAGCAGGCGGATCCAGAATAATAATGTCGTATTCGTACTTTTTGACCTCATTCAAATACTTCGTAACATCGGCAACGATTTCATTATGTTTATCCTTGTATTTGTCTGTGTTATAATTGTTTATAGAGAGGTTTTGTTTGCATATTTCTATCGCCCGTTTAGATACATCTACGCTCGTAACGTATTCGGCGTTACCCCTCAGAGCCGCAAGGGAGAAGCCCCCGGTGTATGAGAAGGTATTCAAAACCCGTTTGCCGGCAGCCATCAACGACAGGAGGTTACGATTATCCCGCTGGTCAATAAAGAAGCCCGTTTTTTGTCCGCATTTGTAGTCAATGAGATACTTTATACCGTTTTCGAGGGCATATAATTCGTCGGGTACGTTCCCCAGTAAAAATTCGTTTTTTGAAGAAAATCCGCGGGGCAAAGTGGATGAAGATTTGTTGAATACGGCTTTACAGCGAACGCCCATCACCTTTTGAATAGCCATACAAATTGCTTCGCGGTGCAAATACATAAAAACGCTGTGGAACTGCACCACCAGCAAGCCGTCATAAAAATCCGCAATAAGCGAAGGCAAATTGTCGCCTTCCCCGTTCACCAACCGAAAGATGTCGGTAAATCCCTCATTAACAACCTTCACTGTCTGCCTGACCTTCACCGCCGCTTGCATATGTTCAATCCAGAAATTGTTGTCAATATCTCTGTTTTCGAAGGTCAATATCTTCACCGCAATAGAGTCATTCTGCCAAAAGCCTTTGGCTATAAATTTTTCGTCAATGGAATACACCGAAACAATGTCGCCTTCGTTAATTCCGTTGTCCGTTTCCTTCACTGCGCCGGAATAAACCCACGGATGAAAACGGTCAAGGGATTTTTCCTTACCTTTTTTCAGGATAATTTTTTTATTTTCTTTGTTCATTTTGTCGTTATTTAAAAGTAGAGAGATGAAGATAAAAAATTCTTTTAGGTTTGTTTTTCGGCGGCAAAGGTAAGCAAAAGTTTAGGATAATACGGCATAAAAATGATAAAATTCACCGGCAAAGTATAGAGGTTACTTCCGAAGCCCCGAGTGATAACGGATAAATTGGGAAATATGATGCAAAATATCGGGGTCAAGCGTCATATCAATATCAATGTACTCGCTCGGAAGTCCGGTGTTACATCTCTGAAACAGGTGATTACACTCCGAAAACGTAATTACCTGTAATGAATTATTTCCTTTCTTTTTGCCGAAATTCTGTTTGATGGCTTCCAAATTAGCATCTGCTACAATTTGTAAGTCTTTTAGTCCTTGCAGAATAAGTGTCGGTTGCCTCATATTTTGAAGGTAGTCGGCGGGATTAAGAGTAAGGAAAGTTTTAGTCCATTTATCCGTTGATTTATCAAGAGTTTTCGCTTGAATCGCAAGTAACTGCGACAAAGAATCTTGGCTAATGTCTGAAGCCTTTGCTATCGCCTCCAACTGCGACCGCAAAACCTCTCGTCCGTTAAGTCCCGGTGCAGCCAAAAGAACCGTATATTTAATTGTAGAGTCTTTACTTGCAATGATTTGTGCTATCAATCCGCCCTCACTATGTCCCAGCAAACCGATACGGGATTTATTGATTTTTGTATGTTTTTTCATTGCTGAAATAGCCGCTTCTACATCGGTAACATAATCTAATGTCGTTGCAGAAAGTAGTTTAGGGTCAGATGAATGGTAGCCTCTGTCATCAAAACGAAATACTGCCACACCGCATTTTGTTAAATGATCGGCGAGAATGAGGAAGGGTTTATGCCCGTAAATTTCCTCGTCACGATTTTGAATTCCACTGCCGGAAATAAGAATTACGCACGGAAAATTGCTGCCTCTTTTGGGCATCGTAAGCGTTCCCTTGAATTTGTAATTTGGTATCTTTGGATTTATAAACTCGACCTCTTCAACGAGATAGGGATATGGCGGATTGGGTGTTTGGGGTCTGTTGTAATGAAACTTCGCCTGCCTGCGAACAAACGTTAAATCCGTTTTTAGTAATCCCTGTTTGAACAAACCAATAATCGTATCCTCTCCGTGAAACCTGCCACGAAAGATTATATTCGCCGATTTCAACTGAAAAAGTAACGAATCCCCCTTTAAATATGCTTTATTTGCACGAAGAAGGCTATCTGTTTGAGAAGGAGAGCCAAAGAATAGCAAAAGAGAGTCCTTTTGGCTGTGCGTATATTCTATTGTCAGGGGAAGTTTCTGGAAATTGTGTTCAATACTGCCTTCAAAAAAGCAGGTATCCTGAGCATTTACAACAATAACAACCATCATAAATGCAAAAAACAAAAAAATCTTCATAAAAAAACGGGTTACAAGTCTTGTTCTTCTTCTTTTTGTAGTTCTGCTGTCAAATCTTCGTCAATAACATTGGTTTTTTTTGCGAAAGGCAGGGGATTTGCGTTTAATTCATCGTATTCTTTCCGATTTTTAATTATATCACACGCTAAAAATACTGCATTGCGGAAACTTTGAGCTGAAGCCTGATTTTTCCCGGCGATTTCATACGCCGTGCCATGTGCAGGAGAGGTGCGCACAAATGGCAAACCTGCTGTAAAATTCACGCCCTCAGTAAAACTCATCAACTTAAAAGGAATAAGCCCCTGGTCATGATACAGAGCAAGCACGCCATCAAAGTTATTTATCGCATTTGAAGCAAAGAAACCGTCCGCAGGATAAGGACCAAAAACCAACATTCCCTTATCAAACAGTTCTTTAATAATAGGAGAAATAATCTTTTGGTCTTCATCGCCATTAAGCCCGTAATCACCCGCATGAGGATTAAGAGCAAGCACTGCAATTTTCGGCATACGGATACAAAAATCCCGTTTAAGTGATTCATTAAAAATACGTAATTTTTTTCGCAATAAATCTCTCGTAATTGCTTTGGGAACATCTGCAAGTGCCAAATGATTAGTCATAATTCCGATATGAATCTTGTTAGATGTCATAATCATAAGGCTATCTTCAACATTAAATTTCCTTGTCAGGTATTCGGTATGACCCGGAAACTTAAAATTCTCACTTTGAATGGCTTTTTTGTTTATTGGATTGGTTACAATGGCATCAAGTTTGCCCGCCATTAAATCCTCACACGCCATATCCAAACTCATTGCTGCAAGTTTTCCTCCGGTTTCTGTTGGTTGTCCGATGTCTATTTTAACCTCTTCCTGTATGATATTTAAGATATTAAACTTGTTAGCCTCCGCCTGATTCGGATAACGTATGTTAATAAAAGAAAAATCCGGTACTTGCGTCAGTTTCTTGTGATACGAAAGAACTTTTGATGAACCGTAAAGAATTGGAGTACAATGTTCCATAGTCCTGCTGTCGTAAAAGCATTTCAACATTACTTCGTAACCAATGCCGTTTATGTCTCCTTGAGAAATGCCGAGTTTCAATCCACCTCTTTCTTTTTTCTTAAATCTGTTGTATGTTTTGTCGTTATTCATCATTAAATTATTTTATTTTATTGTTTTTTGCGATTGCAAAGGTACAATAATTGTTCAAATAAGCAGTACTTTATTTCAAAAATTTATTTATCAATTATTATAATTTGATTCTATCGTTCTGTAATCAAATTCTATAATTCTGTAATTTGATTATAAAACGATAGAATTTGATTTCAAGAATCTAAATAGGCGTTTAGGATTGATTAAAAGAAAAATTGTACTTTTGCAAACAGAAAAATCTAATTTTAATGAAACGAATCATTTTTTTAATACTTATTTATCTGTACTGGATAGCAGTTTTTGTGATAGAGAAACCTGTGTTTATGCTTTTTAATTGCGTGAAACAGGCTAAATTTATTGATTATATGGAGGTTCTTTGGCACGGATTGAGTTTGGACATTGTAACATCGGCATATCTAACCGTTATTCCTTTCATTTTAATAATCCTTTCCATTTGGATTAGATTTGATATAAAGAAAGTAATACGGATTTATTGTATTGTGATTTCGGTGATTATTGCTCTCATCTTTGCTATTGATAACACGTTATATACTTACTGGAATTTCCGTCTTGATGAAACGGCATTGTTTTACTTACAGTATCCAAAGGATGCAATGAGTAGTGTAACGTGGTTTGATATTGCTAAAACTACAGCGGTTTTTGTGCCATATCTTGCCTTGATATTACTTTTTTACAAACTCATTACAAAAAAATATAAAGTCCCTTATCTTGTAATTATTCGGCATAAAATTTGGCAAACTATTATTTTTGTCTGTCTGATGCCTGTGTTGTTTATTGCCATTCGTGGTGGTATAACTACCGCAACGGCAAATGTTGGAATGGTTTATTACAGCAACAATCAATATCTTAATCATTCGGCAATCAATCCTCTGTTTAATCTTATTTATTCTTTGATTTATGAGGAGAATTTCGCAGAGGAATTCAATTTTTTTACGGAAACAGAGCGACAAAATGAATTTAATGCTCTTTCAAAATACGATAAATCTACACAGGAATCAATTCTTACAACCACCAGACCAAATATTTTAATTATTGTATTAGAGAGTTTTTCGGCAGGATTTGTAGAGGTTTTGGGTGGAGAAAAGAATGCGACGCCCAATTTGAACTCTTTGAGCAGAGAAGGAGTGTTTTTCACTAATTGTTATGCTAATTCATTCCGTACGGACAGAGGTTTGGTTGCAATACTCAATGCTTATCTCGGACAGCCAACAACTTCCATAATGAAATATCCTTCCAAAAGCCAAACGCTTCCTTCAATTGCCAAAACGTTGAAAGCCGTTGGATATGATAATACAATGCTTTATGGTGGGGATATAAACTTTACCAATATGCAAAGTTATTTTTACTCTTCGGGATATGACGTAATTATTTCCGACAAAGATTTTCCTCTTTCACAACGTGCAAGTAAATGGGGAGTTAATGACGGAACAACTTTTGAATACTTATATAATAACTTGTTGAAACGTAACAAACAAAGGCATTGGCAAACAACCTTCCTTACATTAAGTAGTCATGAACCGTTTGATGTACCTTTCAAACATTTTGAAGACCCTTTTGTAAATTCCATAGCCTATACCGACAGTTGTATTGGAAATTTCGTTACGAGGTTAAAGCAATCGGATTTATGGCAAAACCTTCTTATTATTTTTGTTGCAGACCATGGAACGGCTTTTCCCAAGGGAACTCGTTACTATGAACCGAATCGTTTTCATATTCCAATGCTTTGGATTGGCGGAGCGGTTAAAGAGCCGATGATTATTAACAAAATATGCAATCAAACAGACCTTGCGGCAACGCTTTTGAACCAAATGAAACTACCATATAACGATTTCATTTTCAGTAAGGACGTATTGGATAAAAATAGTCCCGAATACGCTATATTCACATATAATAATGGCTTTGGTTTTGTTGATTCTACCGGAGTCAGTGTCTTTGATAACAACAGCAATAAAGTACTTATGAATCAGGATTCAACCCGTATAAAAAAAGGGAAAGTCCTCCTGCAAACGCTTTACAACGATTTAAGCAAACGCTAAAAAAGTTACTTTTTTAGCGTTTTCCGGTAGTAAACCGGTTTGCGAGTAACTTTTTTAGCGTTTTCCGGTAGTAAAATGTTTTGCGAGTTACTTTTTTACTTTTTCCAAGAAGTTGAAATAGATGAAACAGATTTGGATAATTAGGTTTCTAATCTCCAAATTCCATTCCTAATCCCTTGGCAGTAAGTACCAAACGACTGTCAGGAGATACTAAGTGCGGTTCTTTAAGGGCTTCTTCAAAAGGAACTGCCACCACATCAGGATGGCGATATGCAACCATATTGCCCCAAAGTCCTTTATACGCAAGTTCAAACGCCGCAACTCCAAATTCAGACGCAAGAACTCGGTCATAAGCAATCGGTGTTCCGCCACGTTGCAGGTGTCCCAAAAGCGTAACCCGTATATCGTGCCGAACTCCCGCCGCTATCAACTCCTGCTTCAAAGTCCAACCGATACCACCCAGCATAAAATTCTCATAACCAACCTCATTTGAGACAGCACCTACCTTCTTGCCTTTGGAATTTACCGCTCCTTCGGCAACAACAATAATACAAAATCCACGACCCTTGCGATAACGAGTTTCAATCTTTGCTTTCAAATTTTCAACCTCATAAGGAATCTCCGGAATGAGGCAAATATCGGCACCACCCGCTATTGCCGCATTAAGAGCAATCCAACCCGCATCACGCCCCATAACCTCAAGAATAAAAACACGATTATGACTTGCAGCAGTTGTAACAAGTTTATCCACAGCTTCAGTTGCTATCTGAACAGCCGTTTGAAATCCAAAAGTATAATCCGTTGATGATAAATCATTGTCTATTGTTTTGGGAACATTTATCACATTCAAACCCTTATCCGCTAATGCTTTTGAAATACGTAGAGACCCGTCACCACCAATGTTTATCACACCCTTAATATCCATATATTGCAGGCGACGAAGCATTTCATCGGAACGGTCAATCGTGGTCCAAGTGCCGTCATTCGGATTCTGCACCGGATAAGCAAAAGGTCCGCCCTTGTTAGTAGTACCGATTATAGTGCCACCCTGAACAAGAATACCGGCAACCTTGGATTCGTCCAAAATAACTACTTCCGCAGGGTCTTTAAGTACTCCATTAAAGGATTCTATTGAACCTACTATCTCCCAATCCTTTTCTTGAGATGCACGCTTCACTATTGCTCTAATGACAGCGTTAAGTCCGGGGCAATCACCTCCCCCTGTTAAAACCAAAAGTCTATTCATAAAATTAAAGATATTAAAATTTCAAGTCGGCAAAGATAACAAAATATCCAAAATTAGAACTTCGTTACCACAGAGGTATAGCCTGCAAGGCTGTCATGAGTATCTCCCGGCTTGCGATAATAGGCTAAAATTCGGTAAGTATTGTTTGTTTCGCTGTGAGACCCTTCTGCCTTTAAGAATGTGGCAGAACGTGAGTTGGAAGGGTAGAAGAGGATTGCGTAATCGTAGAATCCCTGTTTTAAGAAAAGGCTTAATCTATAGGCTTTGAGGTCTTTATCGTAGGACATTTTGTTCTGTTCCGTTAAATGCCAGTCTGTCAGTTCGCCAACTATGTAATAACTTCCTTCAAGGCTTATTTGCGTTGGAAAAGTGAAATGAACCCAGCAATAATCCGAAGTTATGTCAAAATTATCCATGTAATCGTTCCTTATATAAAACGCTCCGTCCAAATCACCAGCCGAAATATAAGGAGAATGGCTTCTATCCGGTTCATTAACCAAAAATGCCTGATTTTCATCATTTATATAGTCAATCTTACGCACCCGACTACTACGAGAACGTAAAGATGTGATGTCAAAATTCCTGAATTCGTTGCCGCCTTCAAACTCATTACACGGAAAAAACGAATAATCCAACGACTGACCTTTTGTTTGCCTCATTTGAAGCAGTGCCTTGTTGTCTCTACGTCCGTTTTGCATAACGAGAACCTTTATATTAGTGTTAGGATTATAAAAAGAAAATCCGTCAGTCGGCGTAAGGCTTACGTCAATCTCCTGATTATAACGCTGAGTGGCAGGATTACGAGCCTGAAAAACCGATGCCTGAACAAAAGCCGAATTATCACAAACATAAAAATAACGTGTCAGTATCACCTTATCCTCTTCGTATTCATTGAAAACCTTTAAGAGATAATTTCCCGACCGTATGAACTTAATATTATAAGGTATGACCAATTCATAATGTACGTATCGCTGCAATGTATTAAAGGATTGTGCGTAGGATTCAAGCATTCCGGTTTCAAATCCTTCAATGTATTCCATTGGTTGTAAGTCGCTTTGTGTCCAGTCGGCATTACAGTGAATTATTTTGAACTCATATCGGTGAGGTTCGTTGCTTAATTCGTCAAATTTCAGCACAAGTCGTTTGCTGTCCTCAATATCAATAACCGGAAACGAAAAATCCGTACCTTCAACCTCCATCTTAACGGATTTAATCAGCGGATTATAAATTTTTTCTTCAAATCGGCTCTGGGCATTTGTTGATGCGGCGAGCAGAAGTATCGTTATATAAATAAATTTCTTCATTTTAATAATTTATTACTTTGTTTCGGGATGCAAAAATAGTATTTTATTTTCATAAAAAGCAGTATGGGTATGCCGAAATGAGAAAAAATTGTAATTTTGCACCCTTAAACAAAAAAGATATAAAATGATAACATTGGTAACGGGTGCAACGTCAGGAATAGGCGAAGCAACAGCAAAAGCATTTGCAGGACTGGGACATAATTTGATTGTAACAGGTCGTAGAAACGACAGATTACAAAAATTAAAAAAAGAATTGGAAGCGTTAAACGTTGAAGTACTGACGCTTAATTTTGATGTAAGGAATCGCAAAGAGGTAGAAACCACTCTTAAATCCCTTCCGGACAAATGGCAAGAGGTGGATATTCTTGTAAATAATGCAGGGCTTGCCGCAGGAAAAGAACCCATTATGAACGGAAACCCTGATGACTGGGAACAAATGATAGATACCAACATTAAAGGGTTACTTTATGTAAGTAGAACGGTTCTTCCGCTAATGTGTGCGAGACGTAAGGGACATATTATTAACATCTGTTCCATTGCAGGTAAGGAGGTTTATGCCGAAGGGGGAGTTTATTGTGCTTCAAAGGCGGCTGTTGATTTTCTTTCAAAGAGTATGCGGATTGATGCTTTGCCTTATGGTATTAAAATAACGAATGTGTGTCCGGGAGCGGTAGAAACCGAATTTTCTATGGTACGTTTCAAGGGTGATACGCAGAAAGCCGCTGCTACATATAAAGGGTTCAAGCCTTTAACGGCGAAAGATGTAGCCCAAACAATTATCTATTGCAGTACTTTGCCACCTCACGTAAATATAAATGACCTCGTGCTTATGCCAACGGCACAGGCAAATGCTACAACTTTTTTTAGAAGCGAATAAACTATGGAAAAGATAATTCCAAAGGAATTTCGTCATTATGTAGCACAGGTTGGCGAAATTGACAGCATAATGCTTGACGTGGAAAAAGCCGAAGGTATTTACGTATGGGACACTTCGGGCAAACAATACATTGATATGTTGGCAGGAATCTGCGTTGGCAACATAGGACATAGGCATCCTGCCGTACTGAAAGCAATTAAGGAACAAATGGATAAGTACCTGCACGTTATGGTTTATGGAGAATTTGTTCAGAGTCCTCAATATAGATACGCCAAACGCCTTATAGACCTCTTGCCTAAAGGTTTGGACAGTATGTTTATAGTCAATTCGGGGTCGGAAGCAATAGAAGGTGCTGTTAAAGCGGCGAAACTTTTTACCAAACGTGCGGAAGTCATTTCTTTTACAAACTCTTATCACGGCTCAACAATGATTGGAGTAAGTATGATGAGCGATGAACGTTTTAGAAAACCGTTTGAGCCGTTGCTTCCTCAGTGTCGGCAGATTTGTTTCAACAATACGGCTGATTTAATGCGGATTACCGAACATACGGCTTGTGTTGTGGCTGAGATTTTACCGGTTGGCTGCGGAGTAACTTTACCTGAAGATGATTTTATAGCCAAACTGCGACACAGAACTGCGGAAATGGGTACGGTACTTATACTTGATGAAATTCAAACGGGTTTTGGTCGCAGTGGAAAACTATTTGCCTTTGAACATTATGACATTGTACCGGACATTTTGTGCATTGCAAAAAGTATGGGTGGCGGTATGCCGATAGGAGGCTTTATTGGCAGCAAACAGATTATGGATTCGTTAGATAATCATCACCCTTTGATAGGGCATGCTACAACGTTCGGCGGACATCCGTTAAGTTGCGTTGCGGCATTGGCTGCTTTGAATGTGTTGATAGACGACAATATAATAAAAGATGTTGAAAATAAAGGTGAATATCTTCGTAATAAATTACGGCATAAGCAGATAAAAAACGTTACGGGTAAAGGTCTGTTCTGTTCAATGGTATTACAAAAACCTGATATGTGGCAAGAGGCACTTATTTCGCTTTTTGACTGCGGAATAATTACGGGTACGCATTTGTTTAACAGCGGAGCATTGAGCATAAAGCCTGCTTTAACAATTACTTATGAACAGATAGATGACGCATGCAGCAGAATAATTTCCGCATTGGACAGATTAGGATAACGAGACTTTGTATCAAGTTTGCGTATTGTTGTTGCATTTGGATATTTTTTAGTAATTTTGCAGCCCTAATAACAAAACAAAAAAATGAATAAACATTTCATAACTTTATTATTATCATTGCTTTCGTTGAGTGCCTTTTGCCAGCAGCTAAGCCTTGAAGAACAGAAAGCAACAGACGCAAAACTCAATTATCTTATCAATTATATAAGGTATAATTACGTGGATAGCACCGACCTTGCAAAGATTACCGAAAAGGGAATAGTGGCTATGTTAAAGGAATTAGACCCTCATTCTGTCTATATCTCAAAGGATGATGTTGAAAAGGCAAATGAGCCTTTGGTAGGTAACTTTGACGGAGTTGGAGTGTCGTTTCAAATTACCGATGACACCATTCGTATTGTTGATGTCATACGTGGAGGACCTTCGGAAAAGGTTGGAATAATGCCAAGCGATAAAATAATAAAGGTGGATGAAGAAACGGCAACAGGAGATACCATTAAAAACGACTGGGTCTATAAACACCTGAGAGGAAAAAAAGGAACAAAAGTAGCAATAACCGTTTTGCGTTCGGGACGTAAAGAACCGATTGTCTTTAACGTTATTAGAGATAAAATTCCCATTAAAAGCATAGACACTTACTTTATGTTAGACAAGCAAATCGGTTATATACGTTTAGATCGTTTTGCTCAAAGTTCGGTAGAGGAACTTTTAACAGCGTTGAATGAACTTAAACAGCAGGGAATGAAAAATTTGATATTTGATTTGCGTGGAAACGGAGGCGGATACCTTGAAATAGCATTCCGCATCTGCGACGAATTTCTCAGTGGTGATAAACTGTTGGTTTATACCGAAGGATCAAAATCGCCACGTCAAGACCTGAAAGCCTCTCATAAAGGTTCATTTGAAGAAGGTAAACTTGTGGTGTTGATAGATGAGTATTCGGCTTCGGCATCCGAAATTGTATCGGGAGCAATTCAAGACTGGGACAGAGGGGTGATTGCAGGCAGACGCTCTTTCGGCAAAGGATTGGTGCAAAGACCAATGAATCTTCCTGACGGGTCTCAAATCCGTTTAACAACTTCCCGTTATTACACCCCGTCAGGGCGTTGTATTCAAAAGTCTTATGCTAATGGCGTAGAGGATTATTACAGTGATTACATCAAACG
Organism: Bacteroidales bacterium; assembly: GCA_031272705.1. Classification (GTDB taxonomy): domain Bacteria; phylum Bacteroidota; class Bacteroidia; order Bacteroidales; family P3; genus JAISGN01. The sequence goes on from JAISTG010000083.1 coordinate 34,422, forward strand.
TTATAAACACGGCGAACTTCTCAACTCCGATTCCATCTCTTTCCCTGATTCCCTGCGTTATTACACTAATAACGGACGCACAGTCTATGGTGGAGGAGGCATAATGCCCGATATATTCGTGCCTATTGACACTTCACGGGCTTCGGATTACCTTATAAACCTGCGTTCCAAAGGAGTATTCAATTCATTTGCAGTAAAATGGACAGAAAGCAACAGAGAAAAAGTTCTCAAAAATTGTCCGAAATTTGAGAACTTTGATACTGCATATTCAAAATTTAACATTATGCCTGATTTTGAGGCGTATGCAAAAAGTGAAGGCGTAGAACCGAACAATATAAAAAAGGAATGGGTTAATCAAATTGTGACGGATTATCTCAAAGAACTGATAAAAGACACTGCGACCAACTTTTCATCTTATGAAACTTACGCTCAATCAATACTTAACAGCAAAGAATTTTCTTCAAAAGTAGATTCTCTTTCGCATATCGAAGACTTGCGAACGGCAGATATGCAAAAACGAAGCAATCATTATATTTCCATGACGTTAAAGGCTATTTTGGCACGCAATCTCTATGGAATACCTTATTATTACAAAGTTATGTCTGTTGATGATGAAGTTTTGAGTAAGGCAACTCAAATTATAACGGATAAGAAAGAGTACAATAATATTTTGAAACCAAAGTTAAAATAATTTTTATTTTGTTTTGTATTCATAGAACCTTTAATTCGGTGTGCTATAATTTGATTACAGAAAATTAGAATCAAATTATAGCGTTTTAGAATCAAATTACAGAACGTTAGAATCAAATTACAGAACGCTAGAATCAAATTATAGAACGCTATAATCAAATTATAGAACGCTAGAATCAAATTACAGAACGCTAGAATCAAATTACAGAACGCTATAATTTGATTCTAAAAATACAAAACTTAATTTTGGAAGATAAAAATAAAATTTCACTATTTTTTTATTTTGTTTGCACAATATCATATTTTTTTATACTTTTGCAATCTCAAAAACGACATAATTGAATAATAATAATATAAAATTACCATTATGCTAGAACATAAATATACAAGGGATGAGTACATCCAAAGAAAAGAAAAACGTAAGCAAATTTACGAAATAGTTTTTGCTTTTGTGGATTTGAGTGATGATTACTGGATTTCGTTTAAGAAATTGAGGAAAGTACTGAAACATACTGACGATTTGGACGTATTTTTTGCTCCTTTCGTGGGCAAAGATGGAACATTCATTGCAGCAAAACTTGAAGAATTCATTGCTATTCTTGACGAAAAGTTTGAGATTGCTATGGAAGAACAAAGGAAAATGGAAGCAGAAGAAGCCGCAAAAGCAAAAAGCGGCAAGAAAAAGAAGTCCAAAGATTCTGCTATAAAGGTTACCCGTCCTTCTGTTGCAACCCCGTCCGTCATAAAAAGAAAAGGCTTGGAAGAAAGCGAAGTAACCCCTGAAGGAGATACCGCTCCACGCAAACGAATTCGCAGAGTAAGGCTTACCGAAGAGCAACTTAAAGAACTGGAAAAGTTAAGAAGAGAGAAAAATCAGCAATAGCGTTAATGCTTTAACTGCAACAATCCAATGAGATTTCTCTATCCTTATTTTCTTTGGGGATTATGTGCTGTTGCAATACCGGTTCTAATACATCTTTTTAACTTTCGTCGTTTCAAAAAGGTATATTTTACCAATGTTGCGGCATTAACGGAGGCTCAAATCAGCACCCGCAAACATAACAGGCTGAAACAGATTTTGCTTTTGCTTGTTCGTTGTCTTGCTGTTGTGTTTCTTACATTTCTTTTTGCACAACCGTACATATATAATGAAGATAACGTTGTAGCCAAAGAAGGCAGGAATGCAGTAGTAGTTTTTGTTGATAACAGTTTTTCAATGGAAAATGCAGGGCAGTCAGGAAGACTGCTTGACGATGCTAAGTCCAAAGCCCGTCAAATAGTAGAACAGTTTGATAAAGACGACGAATTCCTTCTTCTTACTATGGATATGGAGGGCAAGCATAAGCATTATGTTGATAAAACGCAGTTTTTGACTTCCCTTAACGAAATAGACATAAGTCCTGCAACCTTAAAAACCGGCGAAATACTGAGAGAATGTAACGCTATGCTGCAAATGAACAATGCAGAGAAGAGACTGTTTATTATTTCTGACTTTCAGACAAGCGGTTTTGATGTTACAGCCTTCGAAAAGAGTGATATAAAGACTTGTCTTCTGCCTGTTGCCGCCAATAACGTTAATAACGTATTTGTAGATAGCGTATGGTTTGCTTCTGATTTCATTCACAAGGGACAGAATGTAGAAATAACGGCACGGATAACTAACTGGGCTGATGCAGATGTTGAAAAACTTCCTGTGAAACTTTTTATCAACGACATACAGACTGCAATTACATCATTGGATATTGATAGCAGAAGAAGCGAAACGGTAACAATGAGTTTCAAACTTGACAATAATATCGGTAGATCGCTCATTCACGGCAGGATTTCAATACTTGACAACCCTGTTACCTTTGATGATGATTTTTATTTTGCATTTAACGTTGATGATAAACTGAATGTCTGCCTCATAAACAGCAATAAATACATTGAACGCCTGTTTGAAGCCTCGCAGGAAGTCAATCTCATACGGCAGGACGAGCAAAGAATAGATTATAACAGCATTCCAAACTATTCTCTTCTCATTCTTAACGGGTTAAAACAAATAACCTCGGGCTTAACGGCTGAATTGCAACGATATTGTAAAGATGGAGGTACGTTAATTGTTATTCCGACGGAAGATATTGATGTTGAGTCCTATCGAAAGGCTATGTTGGAATTGCAGATTGCAACTTATGACCGCTTGATTGACAGAGAGAACAGAGTATCGGTTGTTAATAATGAAAGCAGTCTTTATAAAGGTGTATTTTCAGCCACAGATGAAAATATGGAAATGCCGAAGGTCAAACGTTATTTTGTATTTCAAAAGGGCAAAAACATATCTCAAGAAAGCATAATGAAGATGCAGAGTGGTGATGATTTTCTTTGTGAAAGCCGAATTGGCAAAGGCAGAGTTTATATCTTTGCTTCTCCATTGACGGATGCAAATACCGATTTCATTAATCAGTCTCTCTTCGTGCCGACACTTTGGAATATGGCGTTATGGAGTTCAAATATATTACCTCCTTACTTTTTCCTGAGTGATACTCCTTTCATTGATTTGACCGGATTGATGCAAGCGAATAATCAAGTGCTTAAAGTAGAAAGTATTAATGGGCGAACATCGGTCATAACTCAAGCAATAAAGGAAGCAAATCACACAGGTATTATGCTGCATAACCAAATAAAAACTGCGGGTTCTTACAACATTATAGCCGATACTGCTTTTGCTACGATTGCTTTTGATTATGATAGAAGCGAATCACGATTGGAATTTCTTACAATCAGGCAGTTGCAGTCGTTAATCAGCAAGGCAAAACTGCAAAATATCACTCTATTTAATCCATCCAAACCAATAGATCTGTACTTCAAGCAAAGCAGACAGGCATTTAACTTTACAGCATTGTTTATTGGTTTGATATTATTGTGTTTGGCTGTAGAGATTATGTTCCTATACCAAAAGAAATAAATTGACACAAGATTAATCTGTTTAGAACTAAAATACTGTAATAAAAAGTCAAAACACTTGTTTATTCAATTATTTTTTGTACTTTTGCAGTCGTAAATAATGAGAAAGTTTTCTTTATTATATAGTATTTAATTAACAAATAAACACAAATGAAAAATTTGAGCATTTTTTTGGGATTACTTTTTGTATCCACAAGTGCATTTGGGCAAATTGATTGGGGTGAAGCAGAAAAGGTTGCAAATGATTTGCGTAATACACTTGACCGCGAATTTAACAATCTTAATGATAGAGGTAGTAATTCGTATTCTTCTGATAGGGATAAAACAGTTACTTCTAATTCAAGTAATAGTAATTATTCTTCTAATTCAAGTAATAGTAATTATTATGAAAGTGTAGCAAGAGAAATAGAAGAAAAAAGAATTGCAGAGGAAAAAGCAAAAGAAAAAGCAAAAGTAGATGCAATGCGCCCGCAAGTTTTGGCAAGTTCTAAAGTTTTAGCGCCTAAAATAAGAAAACTTAATAATGCTACACCGTTCCAAGAAAGTACTGTTGCTGAAAAAAATAAATCAACTGTTGAACAGGTAATGGATTTTTCGGTAAAAATGGCTAACGGCAAAGTAATTAGCGAACCCTTGCAGAAAAGAGTTGCCGTTTTTATAGAAAATGATTTATTGGCGGATATTCCTTTACCTGCAGAATATAACAAAAAAATAAGTAATACGATTGCTAAAAAAGTTGTTGGTAATAAAAAACTTGAAAAATTGATTATTCCACGGTTTGCAACAACAAGACCAACTCTTTTGCAGGCTGGAATGAAACCGCAAGCCATTGATAATGCGGATTGGGTAGCCAACAATGTACCTGAACTCTGTGCAAAAATAGAAGAAAATATAGATTTATTTATGAATGAGAAAATTACAATAGAACAATATATAGAAAACTCGGAAAAAATTATTTCAAGTTTTAAAAAATCGTTGTTCAAACAAGTAGTTAAAAATTTTAAATCCTTATAGGTATGAAAACAATAGTTATCACATTATTTATGCTAATGAGTGCAACAATAATGTTGGCACAAAATCAAGTATTGTCGCCCGAAGCAGAAAAACTCTTCAAAAAAGCAACAATAATGCTTGCAGAAGGAGTTTCTACTATTAAGGAATATCAATTTGTTGCTTCAGAGTTTGAGCAAGTGTTAAATACTAATCCCAATCACGCTAATACATTGTACAATCTTGCCTTAGTATATTCAACAATAAGTTCATTTGAAGGAAATTATCCTGCATTTTATCAATCTGAAAGGTATTATAAAAGATATTTGGCAACTAATCCTGATGACAAAGATGTTGTAGAAATGGAGTTGCTTAATTTATTGACGAAAAGAGAAAAAAACGAAACAGCAGGGAAGGTTACTGATTCTGAATATTATATTGTATATAAAAATATTGGAGACATTTTTTTTATGCTTTATGATAAATTCAGCCACAAATACAACTTCCAGTTTTGGAATAATGCAAATAAGGTTGTTGATAGATTTCTACAGTATCGGTCTCTTAAGGAAATGGGAGGATGGTTATATACTCGATACTATCCATATAAAAAGATTCCAAAAAGGAAACAAAAGCAAATAGTACAAAACATACAAAAAGAAAATTTGGATAGCATATATTTTGAATCTGTTTACAACGTGGCACTACTTCTTGAAAAAAGGATAAAATATCTTGATGAAAGTGATATAAATTATAATAAAAACTCCTGGTTGGGAGTAAGTGATTATGATGCTGCGTATAATTGCAAAACATACAAAGATGCAGTACTACAAATCAAAATACAAATGTATGATGATTGTATAACGTTATTTAATTTATATTTGGAAAGTAACCCAGATAATAAATCAGAAATAGAAGACAAGATATTGAAATTGGAGGTGGCACGAGATAGATTAAAATTGGAAGAATAATGACATAGTATTTTTGTTTGATGATTTTGCTTCTCTTGCGAGCCGACAGACAAGTAAGAAACAGAGAAAAGTTGGCAAACAAGTGAAAAATAAGAGAAATTACGTGAGGGTTTATCTTTTTTTGTCAATTCAAAAAATAATCGTAACTTTGCACCCTCAAAAAAGCAAGTTTTTAATAAAAATAAAATAGAAAGCAATGGCAAAAGAAAAAAAACTTTTAACTTGTGATGGTAATCAGGCAGCGGCTCACGTTGCCTATATGTTCAGCGAAGTGGCTGCTATTTATCCCATCACACCGTCCTCACCAATGGCAGAATATGTAGATGAATGGGCTGCAAATGGACGTAAAAACATATTTAATGAAACCGTTAAACT
>JAISTG010000122.1 GCA_031272705.1 Bacteroidales bacterium
TAACGTTTTGGTGAGTAATTGCTTGCATTATATTTCTCATTTTACGACATAAACAATTATTGCTAATGCAGGGAAGATGCAACTTCTAAAACAAATGTTGGTTTAATTGCTACGAAAAAGTATCATAAAATAATAAAGTATAGTAAATAAACAAATGTTCTTTTGGTAGGACATTAAATCTTAAAAACCGCCGCCAACGGGAAAAGTATTGGCATATATATAAATGAAACGTAAAGAAACAAAAGTCAGAATGCTGTGTGCAACAATGTTATTAGCACTCGGCATCTTAGGAACGATAACATTCGTATCCTGTGCAGACGAAGATGAGTCTGCAAATAATAGTAACGGACGCAATAATAGTCTAAACAAATCTTATGAGGAAACAGACCTTTCTCCTAAGGAAATTTTGGATATGACTATTGATTTTAGTGACGCATATAATGGTGAAATAACAATGCCTGATATGACCGTTACTAATGCATTGTTGTCTATGGAAATGTTTTTTAACTACGCTGTCGCCGGCAAGGTAAATGCAACAACAAGTTATGACTCTTATAATGAGGAAAATTTTGAATTTAGTGTTGCCCTCAATCCCGGTGATACTATTAGCGGTGATATTTTATTAGGAGCCTACAGAGAGTTTCTTGATGGAGTTATTGCTTCAATAGGAAATCGTTACACTCTTTTATCTGACATGACAGTTACAAGTGTCACCGATACTAATGTTACATTTCAGTTGACAATACCTGCATTTAGGTTAGAATCACTTCCTAATGATGGTATATTTCCATTGCAATGTATGTCTAATGTAAGTTTATGGGTGGTAAAAGCCCCTGACGAAACGTTTGAAGTCCCTGATGAAGAGTATTTAGACCCTAATGATTATGCAAGCGGACTATATGAAAGATTGCCTATCATAGAAAAGTATTCAAAGAAAAAATTGTGTGACAGGTATGCTGTAAATATACAAAATCTTGATTATTATGGAAAAGTAGCGGTTAATGATGCTAATAATAATGCGGTGTCTATTCCTGCAAATGCGAATGGGACATTTCCAATAGTTGATAATGACATGCTTAATGACTGGATTTTGCCTGCATATAGTTATACTCTTGATTGGATAGACGGTAGTATTGGTTCCGGAGCATTCAATTTTACCCATTATCCAGACTATGTAATGCTGAATTATAATGCTTGGGGACGAAGAAAGCATACAGGAGGACGTGATATTCGCTTTGATTTTTATTTAGATAATCCGGTAGTTGCTTATACTGGGCTAGCAGACTATGACATTCGTACAAGAATACGTATAGATGAATAACTTAAAATAAGCAACAGATATGAAACGAGTAATTTTAATAATTGCTTTATCATTTTTATCATTACAATGTATCTCTCCTGTGTTCGCGCAGGAGGAGGATACATTGTTTGATGTAAATGATAAGGAGAGGGTACTAAGGTTTGCAAAACAAAACTACAATTTTACTTGGATGATGACGGATTATGATAATCCTGATAATTTAATGATTGCAGCAGACCACGATGTTCCTTATGTAGCAGTGCATAATCTTGATAATAATTTAAATATATTAGATTCTATAGGAATACAGGACTCTATACAACTGCAATTCAAAATGAATAATCTTTTATATGGTGTAGGATTTTATCATAAAAATTCTGCTTGGATTATTGATTCAATGTTATTGTTTTGCTATGGACTTGATGGGAATAAAGTATTTATAAAAAAAATATTTGATTCTAATGGGGATTCTATATTCTTTAATTACTATGATGAAGATGAGCATCATTTTTTTGTTACAAAAGAAAAAAATATCTTTATTTATTTGCACAAATATTATGCCAATTACGATAGCCCTGAATATGACTATAACAGATTTATCCTTGTAGATACATTGGGAAATATATTAAAAGATAGAGCCTTTACTTCTACAGAAATAGATGATTTTTGGTTCAGAGAAAAAGGAGTAGCTCCTTTCGGAGCATGGACTATAACGCATGCTTTAATAGAACATAAAGACAATTTTGAATATATTTTATCTCAAATTGCAGATTCGTCGTCATTCTCCGTATTCTTTGACAAACAAACATTGGAAGTGATTGATAGTGCTTCTTATGGGGATTCTTTGATTGTAATTCAGCAAAATTATATTGATGTAAATGATTCTATTGGAGTTTCGCTTTCCCGTTCTATGGTTAGGAATGGAATGCCTACGGATCATTATGTTAATATATACGTTATTGACTATAAAAATCACAATGTTTTGCATACAAGTAAATTTTATTATAACGAAAATGAAATAGAACCTTGGTATCCAATACAATTTCAAAAGACAATAGATTTTACTAATTTGGATTCTATTTATTATTGTTATAGCGGGTTTGATAATACATTACATTTAGTTAATTTCAGTGTGAGTGGTATTATAAATTATCAATATGATTTTGAGTTTTATGCAAATAATTTTGGGCAATTAATTGGTATAAAAGCAACATCTGATGGTGGAGTTGCAATATCTGTTCTTACTGATAATGTTTATAATATAAATTCTAATGTAATTAAGTTTGACCCTTACGGCAGGGTTAGTCTTGAAGGAGTTCAAGGAGATAAGCCAATGCTTGTTTCTTATCCTAACCCTGCAAAAGACAACATAAACTTCTCCTGCTCCGATGTGATTGAGGAATTGGAAATCTTTAATCTCTTGGGGCAAAAGGTTTATGCTTCAAAGGTGAAGGATAAATTTGTTGCGGTAGATGTCAGCGGTTTTGTAAGCGGAAACTACGTCGCCAAAATCCACACAGACAAAGGAATAATAACGAAAAAGTTTGTGGTGGAATAAGCAAAACAAAGTGTATTTTATAAATATTGGTTTTGAGGCTGTTCATTATGAATAGCCTCGTTTTTTGAAATAATGTAGATAAAAATGTGATAAAAAAAATATCAAATTATTGTCAATTAAAATAAAATTTGTAATTTTGCAGCCGTAAAAACAGTATTTTTTATGAAGAAAACAATCTTATTTATAGCAGTAATAGCCTTTGGATTAAGTATAAAGGCTCAATCTTTTCTCGTAACAAGAGGAGATGATGGAACATCAATAACCGACAGTGTGGTTTATGAACTTGATGCACATGAAGATATTAGGTGGGATTACATTCACCTTCAAAATATCACAGACACAGCAATAACATTACGGATGCAAATTCATAGATTGCAGATGGCAGAAAATGCGTCTATAGGTATGTGTTTTGGAGATCAGTGTCTTTTTGATACAATAGCACAAGACGTAAATCTTGTAACTATACAGCCACAAGTAGAATATACAGGTTTTGATTTACAGTATAATTACACTAATTTGAACAGGTCTATTATTAAGGTAAATCTGTTAAATGCTAATGACAATGCAATTATTCAAAGTTTCCTTGTATACTATGAGGGCTTAACATCCGGCTTACAGGCAATTGAAGCAAGTAATAAGGCATCTATTGGTATTTATCCAAACCCTGCAAATAACATTGTCTGTATCAAATATACCTTACCTAAAAATTGTTCCACCCCTTCATTGATTGTGAAAAATATGTTGGGAAAAGAAGTTAAAAATGTAAAAATTAACAATAATCAAAGTGGTAAAGTTTATCTAAATACGGAGGATTTAACGCAGGGAATTTATTTTTGTTCAATAGTGTGTGAAGAACAAGCCATTGTAACAAAAAAAATGATTGTAAAACATTAATATTATAATCTTATTTGTCATAACAAGACTGTTTCTACGATTGGAAATAGTCTTTTTTTATAATGATTTATGAATATATTGGAACAACTGAACATAGAACAAAAGAGAATTTATTATACCGAATTAACCAAATTATGTACGGAAAATCGTATTCATCTTTTTGAAAAAATAATTGAACAACGTACAAAACATCAAACTATTGTTATAGAAAACATTTATCAATCTCATAATGCAAGTGCAGTTTTAAGAACAGCCGATTGTCTTGGAATACAGGATATTCATGTGATTGAAAATAATAATCAATATGAAATCAATCCTGACGTGGCTCTCGGTTCTTCAAAATGGATAGACCTGTATCGTTATAACAGGGAAGCAAATAATACAAAACAATGTCTTTCAACACTAAAAGGAAAAGGTTATAAAATAGTTGCAACGTTACCAAGTGAAAAAAACGTAATGTTGGAAGATATAAATATAAATGAAAAGTTGGCAGTTGTTTTTGGAAATGAACTGAAAGGATTGTCGGATATTGCCATCGGGGAGGCGGATATTTATATGAAAATTCCAATGTATGGCTTTACCGAAAGTTTTAATATATCAGTATCTGCAGCAATTACAATGTACAGTTTGAGTAATCGGTTACGAAAATCAAATGTTGATTGGCAATTAAGTGATGAAGAAAAATTGGATACACTTATCAAATGGGTAAAACATACTATAAAGTATAATGATAAGGTAGAGAAAGAAATTCTTTTACGACTTGGCTTTATAAAATAAATTTGTCAAAAAGGAGTTATTTATGTAGAGAAAAACAAAATTTATGAGATTATTCAAACATATTAGTATTTTATTGTTTTTAACAGTAATGATAATTAATGTTGCTAATGCTCAACTGTTTCAGGCTATTGTTAGCGGAGGGCTTAATCTTGCACAGGTGGAAGGGGATGAGGTGTCGGGCTTTTACAAGGCAGGTTTAACGGCTGGAGTTGGAGTAATGATGCCTTTGCAACCGAGTAACTTAAAGAGCGCATGGCGAGCGTCTTTGGAACTTATTTACAACCAAAGAGGGGCTTACGAAAAAGTAATATTTACGACCAAAGCCCCGTTCGGATATTCCCTTAAACTGCATTACATAGACATTCCTGTTATGGTGCATTACAAAGAACCTCGTATGGATTTCATGTTGGGAGTTGGATTTCAGTATGGACGGATGTTTCAAAAATATGAACAATGGAAACTGCCCGAACCTCCAAAATTAGGTCTTTATCGCCCGCTTGATACTAATAAATTACCGAATTTCAATAATAATGAATTATCTATTGTAGTTGATGCACGCTTCCGTATTTGGCAAAGACTGAAATGTGGTATCCGTTGGCAGTACGGTTTGACCTCTATACGTTCCGACGTTGCCTTTTCTAATGGAATGGAGTACGGTACTGACGGATATTATGAAGTTAAACGGGATTATCATAACCATTGGCTTACTTTGCGATTGATTTACGTAATCAACGAGCGACTTACAACAGAAAAAGATAGAAATATAAACCGTAACCGATATTAAATATGAAAGAACGGATAGCATTATTTCCGGGTTCGTTTGACCCCATAACAAAGGGGCATGAATCCATAGTTTTACGGGCGTTACCGTTGTTTGACAAAATAATAGTTGCCATTGGCGAAAATCCTGCCAAGAAACATCTGTCCGAGATGTTTTCTTTTCAGCAGCGTTTGCTGTGGTTAAAGCAGACTTTTGCAAACTTTGATAAGATAGAAATAAAATCTTTTTCGTGTCTTACGATAGATTTTGCAAGGCAAACAGGAGCGGAGTATATATTAAGAGGTTTGCGGAATCCTACCGATTTTCAGTATGAGAGTAATATCGCTCGCATAAATCAGGATTTATCGCCGGAGATTGAGACTGTTTTTCTTATGACTACTCCCGAAGATGCCATAATAAGTTCTTCATTAGTTAAGGAGATACTTACATTTGGCGGGGATATTCGGCGGTTTCTTCCGTTGCAGGTAGCGGAAACCATAGTTAAGGCTACACAGGTTATATGTACCAATACATAAGTTTTGGGGACCTCCCCCGGAGTTTTGGGGGACCTTCCCCAAAATTTGGCGGACATCCCTCAAAGTTTGGCAATAATTTTAATAACAATGAAATATAAATACATATAATTTGTAAAATTTACTTCGTAATAAAAAAAAAAGTAGTACATTTGCAGCGTCAATAATTAAAAAAATATACGGTATGATTTATTTTCCATACGCCAAAATCAACATTGGATTGAATGTAATAAGAAAGCGGGAGGACGGACTGCACGACATAAAAAGTGTATTTTATCCCCTGCCGATTAAGGATGTGTTGGAAATAAGACCCGCTGCTGACGGAGAGGAAACCACTTTTGTTCAAACGGGAATTCCCTTAATGATGGAGTATCAAGAAGATAATTTGGTAATGAAGGCTTATCGGCTGTTAGCAGAGAATTATCCTCAAATACCTGCACTCAATATTCATTTACATAAGATAATTCCTCCGCAGGCAGGTCTTGGCGGCGGGAGTTCCGATGCCGCATTCACATTACTGTTAATCAATAGAGTGTGTGAATTAGATATTCCTTCGGAACAACTTCATGAATATGCAAAGCAACTTGGCAGTGATGTGGCGTTCTTTTTGCAAAATGAACCGAAATATGTTTTAGGAGCGGGGGATATATTGAGGGATACGCGAATGGATTTATCGGGTTATTGGCTGACTCTCTTAAAAATACCGGATGGAATAAGTACTAAGGAGGCTTATGAGCATATTACGCCATGTATGGCACGTATTCGGTATGAGAAAATGATGCCTGTGTATCGTTGGAAGAGTTCCTTGCGTAATGATTTTGAGCCTTATGTGTTTGAAAAATATCCTGTGCTTGCAGCCTTCAAAGATTATTTTTATAAAATGGGAGCGAAGTTTGTATCCTTGACGGGTACGGGGTCGTGTATTTATGCCGTGAGTACAAATAAATTAGACTTGAAAGATATAACAGATAATGCGTTGTTTTTATGGCAGGGTATGCTTTAATAAATAAGAAATACAAAAAAATAATATAAAAAACATAATTAAAATTTAATGTAAAATGAGCGAAATAACAAACTTAAAACCAATGGCGGTATGGAAACATTTTGATAATATATGTTCTATTCCTCACCCGTCAAAACACGAAGAGAAATTACGTGAATCTCTAATTCGTTTTGCAAAAGAACAAAAGTTGGAGTATCTTGTAGATGAGACAGGTAACCTTATTATAAAAAAGCCTGCTTCTGCTGGAATGGAAAATCGCAAAGGTGTCATATTGCAAGCCCATTTGGATATGGTGCCGCAAAAAAACAATGACACAAAACACGATTTTGAAAATGACCCTATTCAACCTTACATTGATGGAGAATGGGTTAGAGCCAAAGGTACAACACTTGGAGCGGATAATGGTATAGGTGTATCGGCGGCTTTGGCTGTTTTGGAAGATAAAACACTTGTTCACCCTGCACTTGAAGTTCTTCTTACCATTGACGAAGAGACAGGAATGACAGGTGCATTCGGTTTGAAACCCGATTTGTTAAAAGGAGAAATTTTAATGAATCTTGACAGTGAAACGGAAGGAGAACTTTATGTTGGCTGTGCAGGAGGTATTGATGCTACTATTTCTTTAGATTTCCATACGGAAACTATCAAAAATACTTTCAGTACTTTTGATCTTTCGGTTAAAGGCTTAAAAGGAGGACACAGCGGTATGGATATAATACTGCAACGTGGTAATGCAAACAAGATTTTATTCCGTATACTGAATATTTTAGAGGAATTGAATGTTGTGTGTCATGTATGTGAAGTTAATGGAGGTTCTTTGCGTAACGCAATTCCGAGAGAAGCAACAGCCAAAATAGCCATTGCAGGAATGAATGTAGCAAAAGTAAGATCTATAATAGAAGAAGAATCTGCAAAAATTTGCAATGAACTGTCAATTACCGACCCTGACCTTCAAATAACATTATTACCTTGTGAGCAGGCAAAATATGCTATGAGAAGAGCCAAACTTCAAAAATTTATTCGCTTGGTTTATGGGTTGCCAAATGGCGTTTACCGGATGAGTGATTCTATGCCTAATCTTGTAGAAACATCTTCCAATCTTGCCATTGTAAAAATGGAAGATAACCGAGCAACTGTTTCTTGTTTGCTTCGTTCTTCCGTAGACAGTTCAAAGGAAGATTTGGTGAATATGATGAAGGCAATAGCATTGAATGCATCAGCAGAAGCAGAATTTACAGGAGGTTATCCGGGTTGGAAACCAAATATGGATTCTGCTATTTTAAGTCTTATGAAGCAAACTTATAAAAAACTGTACAATAAAGAGGCTAAAGTAATGGCTATTCATGCAGGATTGGAATGTGGTTTGTTAGGAGGAGTTTATCCTAATTGGGATATGATTTCATTTGGTCCGACAATACAAAGTCCGCATTCACCTGACGAAAGAGTGAATATAAAATCTGTCGGATTGTTCTGGCAATTCTTAACCGAAACACTTAAAAACATTCCTGTAAAATAAGTGAATAATGGGCAGATAATAACGAATGATAAGGCTGTCGCACCAAAAAGAAAAAGTGTGGCAGCCTTTTATTCTTTGTTGTTTGCCTTGTTGCTACTGCCTTTTGTTTCTACGGCTCAGTATTATGAAACAGGGGTAGATGACAGTAAAATAAAATGGCGACAGATTAAAACAAACGATTTTCACATTGTTTTTCCAGATTATTACGAGGGTAAAGCACAGGAACTAGCTCGCGTTTTACAAACTTCACATTCTAATATAGGTGCATCTTTACAAGTAAAAAAATTGCCAGATGCTCCTTTCCTTATTCATCCTCAAAGTGTTAATTCTAACGGACTTGCCGTATATGCCCCGAAGCGAGTAGAACTTTGGTCTTTAGAGCCTTTGGATTCGTATTCTTTACCATGGCTTTGGCAGTTGGCTATTCACGAAGGACGGCATACGGCTCAAATGAAAGCATTGTATCAAAGAGGAGGCGGTAAGGTTCTTTACAAAGTTTTTGGCGAACATATAGTTGGTGCATTGCTTGCTATCTATGTTCCGTACTGGTTTTTGGAAGGTGATGCTGTTGTTGCGGAAACGTCTTTAGCCCCTGTGGGACGCGGAGACAGCCCGGAATTTGACTTTGAATTTAAGGCTCGTGTGCTGGATAAAGGTAAAATGAAGTTTGACAAGGCAAAGATGGGGTCAATGAAAGATTTCGTGCCTAACAGATACAATCTTGGTTATCATTTGGTTAGTTTTGCAAGAGAGAAATACGGAAAGGATATTTGGGGAGACGTTTTGGGAAGTATATCATCTGATTTCTGGAAATTGAAAGCATGGGGCGAAACATCTCAACAAGGTTTGAATATAAAGGGAGAGAAACTTTACAATGAGATGATTGACTCTCTGACTGTCAGTTGGAAAACAGAGGACAGCCTTTATTTACAGGAAACTGCCGAAAGGAACAAAAATATCACTGAATTAGGCAATAAAAATAACGGTTTCATAAATTATTATTCCCCTCGTTTTATTTCAAAAGACAGCATTTTAGCATTAAAAGTATCATATTTTCAAACACCGCAATTAGTCTTAATAACAGGTAATTATGAAACTAAAATAGTGGATTTGCCTTTCATTTCGGACAAACATTTTGACTATCGGGACAACCAAATCATTTTTTCACAATACTACCCCGACAAAAGATGGCAACATACCTCTTTTTCAGACATCGTGATTTATGATTTGAAAACACGGAAATTCAATAGATTAACTCATCACCAACGTCTGTTTCTACCATATTTTGATACCACAAACAGTAATGGCTTTTCGGCTATTTCAAGCGATACATTGGGAAATGTAACTCTCACTTCATCAGGCTATTTCATTAAAACATTTCCAGAAGGCAAAGCAATAGTAAAATACAGTAACGGAAAAGAAAATTTATATTCAATTCCTGTGCGTGAAAATTTGTTGAAACTGCGACAGATAGACAATAAAGTATTTTATATCAAACAAATAGGATATAATTATCAACTTTTCAGTTGTCCAATCAATGATTCCTTTGATGTGAAATGCCATACCAATGTACGTTTTGGCTTATCGGATTTTGACATACAGGATTCTATGCTCGTAATATCCGATTATACTGCAAACGGTTACCGAATAAAAACAATGCCTTTGCAGAATATGACTGCAACAGCCTTTTGCAACAAACAGATATGCGACCCTAACGCATTAAGAACAGCAGAAAACTTTACCTTAACACCTGAAAACGTTATTGATACGACTTTTGAAAGTACCAAATACAACAAAGCACAACACCTTTTTAAGTTTCATTCCTTTGCTCCTTTCGTTTTCTCAATGGAGACTCAGAACTTATCGCTTGGAATCAGCGGTTTATCGCAGAATTTACTTGGAACGTCCATCCTGCAAGTCGGTTATAAATATCGCAAATCTGAAAAAAGGGATGATTTATTCTTAAATTACTATTACAAAGGCTTTTATCCTGTTTTTAATTTGCAGATTGATTATCTTAATCCTTCCATTTTCAATCCCTCAAACGTAAATCCAATTTACAAAGAGGAATTTTCAAGTAATTTGAACCTCCAAATGCCGTTGCAATGGCTTGGTTTTCGTTTGTCTCATTCAATTTTACCTGCCATAAATATCGGTTTTCGCACGGTGGAATGGCTTAAAAATTATGGCATTGCAGGTTTGGGCTTCACATATCAGGTCTTAAAACCAATGGCTGCCAATGATATAACGCCAAGATTTGGAGAGAGCATTTCGTTTCGCACCTTTGTCGTTACAGGAAAGAAGAATAATAACATTATCTCCTTAACCTCAACTACTTATTTGCCGTCTCTATGGCATAATCATTCGTTTGAGTTTGATTTTTACTGGCAGGAACGTAACAATACAGGCTATCGGTTTAACGATTTGGTGCAAACAACTCGTGGTTATGAGACTTGGCTTAACTCAAATCCCCATCCATCATATTCCAATCTAATTGGCTGTCGTTTAATCTATAATATGCCGCTTTTCTATCCCGATTTGTCTTTATGGCAACTGATTTACATAAAGCGGATAGTGATTAAACCGTTCTACGATGTGGCTTGGCTTTACACCAATCACAATATGCAAACGCCTGATTATCTGTCATCTTTTGGTAGCGACATTTTATTCAATGCTAACTTCTTTCGCTTTGAAACAGGCGTAGAAATAGGGGCGAGGATTGGCTATTCCGTTCAGTTGCAAACACCTTTTGCTTCACTCCTGCTTAATTTTAACTTTTAGAAATGCAATTTTGCTAAACGGAAATGTTGTTGTGTATTTCTGTAAATTGATTCCTGTATGGTGAAATCAAAAATATTATTGGGACTTATTGTTTTCAGTTACCTAATTTATAAAAATAGTCATTTACTTTTTGCTTATAATAAGGCGTAAAGACAGGTGGAATTTGTTTAAGCAATTCTATATCACGTGTTTTTAACTTATTAAACTGCTCAAAGTTAGCATCGCTGTTCTGTCCCTTATCAATACCAACCTGTGATTGCCTTCTCTCTTCCTGTTCCTGCTTTTGCTCTGCTTTCTCATGCTCAAGCAGACGGGTGGTTATAAGTTTCTGTCGGGTAAGAGTTTGTTGTGTTATGGTCTTATTTACAATATCTTTCTCTATTTGTTCCATTTGCTCCATCAGATTACTCAATTCGCCTGTTGCTTTCCCACCTTGCTGTTTCTTTTCTTCGGCATACTGCTGCAAAAGTTTGCGAATAAGTTCCTGTTGTGCCGCTGCACGAGCCAATTCCTCGTTCATCTTTGAGCCTTCGCCTATTTTAGGTTTGTTACCTTGCTGTTGCTTGCCGTCAAGTTCTTTTTTCAGTCGCTCAATCTCTTTGTTCAACGCCTCCTGCATTTGTCTCATATTTTTAGGACTTGATGATGGCTTTTTACCACTGCTTCCCGGATTGTCGCAACTTTGTTGCGGATTACCTTTTTGTTGTTTTTGCTGCTTCTGTTTTTGTTTTTGACTCTGCATCTGCTGCATATTTTTCAGCGATTCGGCAAGCAGTAACGCCAGATTGTTCATTGAGGTCATTGAATACTGCTGATAATTTGAGGCTGTGGGATTTGTGTATGCCGAATATTGAGTTTGATTGTAGCGAAGCAGATTTTCCATTGACTTGTTGAGGTTTTGGCTAATGGATGACAACTCCCGATTGATTACATTGGTGATTTGCGGTTGCCGTTTTGACATTGCAAACAGGCTGTCCGCTATCATATTCATATCTTCTTTGAGATTATTTTGTTCATTGATAAGTTTCTGATACGCAGGGTCGGATATGGAGGTTGTTTTTGTTTTATTTATCAACTCTTCCTGCTTTATTGACAGTTTTATAAGGTTTTTTAGTATCTGTCTTACCTCGTTTATGTCTTCTGCAAGTTGCTCTTCGTCCTGCTCCTGCATTGATTGCTCAAGTTTATCAGCCATTTCCTTCATATCATCTGCGGCTTGTTTTTGCTGTTTCTGTGCTTGCTTACGGTTTCCCTTGTTTATGTTTTGTTCAGCCGCCTTTTGATTCTGTTCTATGCTCTCTTCCTTTTGCTTGTCTCTGGAAATATCCTCAGGTTCCGAGAGTTGCGAAGCCTGTTTCTGCAATTCGTCGAGGTTTTTCCTTATATCCTTAAACTCTTGCGATATTTGCTGCTGGTCTTTTGCGTTTTGGTCTTTATCTTGTGAAAGTTCGTTTTGTCTTTGTGATAAATCGTTAAGTTTATCTATGATTTCGTTGGCTTTTTTCTCCATTTCAAGCCGCTTAAAGAGTTCAAGGTCTTTGTCCAACTGCTTGTTCAGGTCTTCGTTAGAAAGTTGCATTTTTTCCAAAGCCTGTTGCATCTGCTCTTTATTCAACTGCTGCTCTTTCAGTTTTTCCAAATCGTTAAAGGCTTTCTTCATTTCGTCATTCAGCAACTCCTCAAAAAGTTTCTGTAACTCCTTTTGCTTGTCCATAATTTCCTGTTCCTGAGGAGATAAACGTTCTTCCAGAGTATTGTTTTGCTTTATCTGTTCGGTAATTTTTTCTATCCTTTCCTTCAATTCAAGTTGCTTTTGCATCAATTCCTGCATCTGTTTGCTATCCTGCCAATCCGTAGAACGTTTTTCAAGTAATCGCTTCTGCAACTGCTCAATTTCCTGCTTTATCTGCTTAATTTCGTCAATGGTTTTGGTGCTTTGAGCCTTTATTTCCTCATTTGTACGTTCCAAATCTTCCTTTAACTCTTTCAAATCGGGCAAAGCAAAATTGAAAGCCGTACTTTTAGTTGATTTATAACCCGTTACGGCATCATTATCCCAGACTTCAAAGTAATACGTAGCCCTTTCACCAGCCGACAGGTTTATTTGCGACAGGTCAAATCGGTAATAAAATTCCTGAGCCTGTGCTTCGGTGTTCAGCATCAGCATTTCCGTTTTGCTTAAACGAGGTTCGGCATCATCGTGAGCATATATCAAAATGTTGAAAGTCAGTTTGGTAAATCCGTAATCGTCTTTTATCTGTCCTCTAAAAAAGAGTTGTTGCGGCAAAATGCTATCCCGCTGCTCAATAACGGCAATCTGCGGATACAAATCATTGATAACGCTAACTGCAAATCCAACACTGTCAGTGAATTGCACGTATTCATTTTGCGATAACAGCATAAAAGAGAAGTCCTGCATTGCTTTGACTTCATACTTCGTGCGTCCGAACTTGTCTATTGCCAATTTAGTTTGCTTATCTCCCATATCCACAATTACTTGTCTTGTATCACGGGTAGCAATCGTCCATTTGATAACACTGCCTTTGGGAACGCTGATGTTGGAGGCTGAAACAAGTTTTTCGGGCGGCATTTTGGTATATGCAGGGTAAGTTACATCTACTTGAATATCAACTATTATCGGTTTAGGATTTACTTTCAGCACATACTTTTGGCTTTCTACCCCGACAGCCTCAAAATAAAAATTCATATCTCGCTGTAACTGCTTGATAATGTAAGAGAAGGTATTCTTATTACGGGCTTTCATAATGTACTTTTGCCCTTCTATCACTATGTTCGCTTGAGACGGCAGGGCTTCTCCTTTTATCTGCACAACTACTTCAAAGTCTTCCTGTTGCACAACTTTCAACTGCTTATTCAAAATATGAAAAGAAAATGG
Organism: Bacteroidales bacterium; assembly: GCA_031272705.1. Taxonomy (GTDB): domain Bacteria; phylum Bacteroidota; class Bacteroidia; order Bacteroidales; family P3; genus JAISGN01. The sequence goes on from JAISTG010000122.1 coordinate 14,019, forward strand.
TGCGGGCTTGGAAAAAAATGTGGAATGCTTAATATAGCGGTTTGTGGGTTCGCTTATGAGACGTGGAAAACTCAAAAACAAAGCCGCAAACAACACAATAACAATCAATAAGCCCTTTCCGTATTTGCGATTTTTGGTTTTGTCAATTGCTTTCACGAAGGGCAGGGGAGATAACTGCCTTGTACGCTGCTCGATGCTTGCCTGCAAAAAGTCTGATTGTGTTTCACTTAACTGCTGTTTTAATTCCAAAAGATTTAACAGTTTATCGTCAATCTCAGGGAAAAATCTGCCAATCATTTTCGCTGCTTCCTCGTACGAAAGTCTCCTTTTGCGTATGCGTATCTTCAACAGCGGCAATGCGATAAGCATAAGAATAACGCCAAACGCCGCAATGATATACAGCCAGAAAAGAAGCGTACGCACGAGGCTTGAATTATAACCGTAAAACTCCGCTATATTCAGGCAAACAAAAGCCACAAGGAGCAATATTGCTGTATAAATACTGCCTCTTAAAGCCTTGTTTTTGTAATACTTGGCTATAAATTCTTCAAGTTTGGTTATAATTATTTCGTTGCCTGCTTTCATTAGCATTTTTCGTTCTTTTCGGGCTGCAAAAGTAGTAAATAAATTGCAAAAAACCTGTTTTAATCCGTTGAAATCAAATAATAATCATTCAAAACGCCCTTTCGTTCATCTGTAATTTGATTTGGTTGAACAAAAGGTGGCATGTTTTTGGGCAAAAGATGGCATGTTTCCGAGCAAAAGATGGCATCTTTCTTGGCAAAAGATGGCATGTTTTCATCAAAAAGATGGCATCTTTTGCTCAACCAAACTTGATTACAGATGAACGAAATCAAATTGTAGAGGATTATAACGGGCTTTCCGATAAATAAAATGCGGAAGCGACTAATCGGAAAGGCGTTTTGACCAGATATTCCACGATTCAATGGCTTGATTTTCAAACATCTGCCAGCCATTAACGATTTTTGCTCCCTGTGATGCTGCGATTTGCAGCAGTCTTGTTTGAGAAGGATTGTATATAAGGTCAATAACGGTGTGGTTCTTGTTGATTTTGTTGGTGTTAATGGGCGGAATAACATCGCGGAACGGCGACATGCCAAGCGGAGTTGCGTTTATGATAACTTGAAATTCGGTTATGCTGTCCCAAATCTGCGGATAGGAAATTTGATTTGGCATTACCGGTTGGCGAGAGGCTATTAAATAGTTGATATTCTTTGATTTCAGTACAACCTGAACGGCTTTTGATGCACCACCACTACCGAGTATCAGCACGGAACTTACATTTGTCTTTATATTGCTGTCCCACAGGGCGTTGAAACCAAATATATCCGTATTGTAACCCTTCATTTGGCTGCCTGAAACCTTAACGGCATTGACCGCATTAGCCTTTTGAGCCGATGAATCAAGGTTGGAAAGCAGCGGAATTATCGTTTCCTTGTACGGCATAGTAACGTTGAAACCGCAAAGATTGGTATGTGTTTGACAGATGCAAATAATGTCGCTAACGTTCTTTATTTCAAAGTTTTGATATATGGCATTGATGCCCTCCTGCTTAAATTTGGCATTGAAAAACGCCTCCGAAAACGAGTGTTTTAAGGGATTGCCAATCAGAGCGTAGAGGTCAGGCATCTGTTTTTTTCTTTTTGCCGAATAATCCTTTGTAAAGAAGATACATAACGAACAGAACGCCAAGTCCTAACAGGACATAAGACAATTCTTTGCTGTATTTGTCAATCAGTTCCTTCTGTCCGTGTGCAAGATAACCAAGTATGGCGAGAACGATATTCCATATCAATGCACCGAGAGTTGTATATAGCAGGAAAACAGTAAGTTTCATTTTAGCCAAACCCGCAGGTATGGAAATCAACTGACGTACTGCAGGCACAAGGCGACCAATGAAGGTTGATGATTTCCCGTGTGCGTTAAAGTAATCTTCGGCTTTCTGCACGGCTTCCTTACTTAATAGGCACATCTTGCCGATGCGGCTTTCTGCAAACTTATAAATGATTGGTCTTCCGAGCCATAAGGCAAGGAAATAATTGATTAACGCTCCCAGAATAGCCCCCAGAGTGGCAAAAAGGACAACCAGAACTATGTTAAGTTCGCTGTCCTTCTCCATAGCCTTGTAGGCAGCGGGCGGAACAATAACTTCGGACGGGAAAGGGATAAAAGAACTTTCCACAGTCATAAGAAGTGTTATAGTACCGTAGTTAAGGTTACGGTCATACCACGCAATAACTTTTTGAACGGCTGTTTTCTCTTCATTCTTTTCCTGTGCCGTTGCGGTATTTGCAAACATCAGGGCTGCCAATGTAAGCAGTACGAGTGTTTTTTTCATTTAATATATTGTGTTATGAGTGTTTTGTATTCTTTATTCTTCATAAGGTTGGGGCAGGATATGTTTAAGTCCTCCTCCTTTACGTTAAAATTGAGGCTTAACAGGTGAAGATAATGGTCAATCATATCTCCGTATCCCTTACTTGCAGCAGCCAAATCAATCAAAGTGTAATATATGCCCGGGTCTTCAATGTTCCGCGAGTCTATTGTTGAATTTAATATATTTAAGGCATCATTTAGTCTGCCGTCTTTTGCAATGGTTCTCGCCCAATTCATAGCACAGAGTTCTTTTTCGTCAAAGTCGGCATATATTTCACGATAAAGATTTTCGCCATCTTCCTTATAACCCGCTTCATACAGCATATTGGCGTATGCAAGTTTGAAATAGATGTTGTCGGGTTCGGCTTCAATGGCACGATTTGCGTAATTCCGAGCAGTATTAAAGTCATTGAGAGAGAAATAACAAAGTCCCACGTTCATCAAAGCAGAAACGTTTTCCTTATCACAGGTAAATGCTTTTTTGTAATAGTAAATAGCCTTTTCCCAATCTTTCGTTTGGTCGTATGCTCCAGCCAAAGAGTAAAGTATTTGCGAGTTTTCGGGTTCTTTTTTTAGGATTTTCTGCAATAAAGCCATACCTTCGTCAATTTTTCCCGTGCATAGAAGGGCTTCTGCCTTGCAACGATGGGCTTCTATGTTGTTTTGGTTCAATGTAAGTGAGTATTCAACGTATTCAAGTGTGTTTTCGTACTTGCCGAAAAGCAAAGAGATTAAAGCCAATGCGTGCCAGATATGAGCAGAATAAGGATTTGCTTTTGCCATTGATTCTATGAAGAGCGTAATCTCTGCTTCCTGTTTGGGCAGATTGGAAGCGGCAACAATCAAAAAGCCCCATATTTCTTCGTCATTAGGGTCTTTCATCAGTGCAAGGCGACAAAAATAAAGCGATTCCTCAAATTGATCAAAGTCAAACAGGTCTGTAGCCAAATATCTGTAAATATAAGCAGCGTCATTGCCGAACGGCTCGGCGTAACGCATAACTTCCTTAACACATTCCAAGTATTCCTCAATAGGATTGTCAATAATTAACTGGCATCTGCGAAGTGCTATATCTATGTTGTCGGGATAAAGTTTGAGTGCAATATCGGTTGAGGCAACTATATTGTCGTAGTCGTCCTCCTGAACAAAGTAATCAATAATCTCCAAGAAGTCTTCAACAGAAAAAAACACAGGTTCATTGTTAGCAATTAAGTGTTTGAATTTGTTAACAAGTTCTTTCTGTTCGTCTTCTTCCTGATTTAAGGCATCGTTGTCAAAAAAATCGTTCATTTATCTCAGTTCTTTTGGTATCATTGCTACACGATAAAGTTTGTTATTGCGGAAAATGATATACACATTCCCCATATAAAACCAATGTCTGTTTGAACCGTCATAGATTGTTTCAACATTCCGTTCGGGCTTGCCCCAAGACTGCTCTGCCATATCCTGAGTCATATTCTCAATCAGTTCTCTCTGCAAAATAGCCTTAAAAAACGTTGGATAGGTATCTTTATATTTCAACACATCACTTGCATCTGTCAAACTGCGTTCAAAAGTCAGTTTATCACCAAGATTATAGTCGGCGGCAACATAAAACTTCCGTCCGTTCTCATTTCGCATCAGCATTTGGAATTTTCCGTCCTTTATCATAAAGTCAAGACAATGAAAAACATCTCCCTGTTTTATAGTTAATGCTCTTTTCCTTCGGAGGTCTATGACGGTCATTGGAAATTTTTCTCCGCGATAAACAAAATCCATATCCTTATATTGCTTCTTCATCTTATTGAGAAATGTCTCTATAACGAAATCAAAGTTTGTTCTTTCGGTAACAGGCGGATACTTATAATATATTGTGTCACGTCCTCCACCCGCAATAACAAGTTTAAGATAAACATCGGTAAGCGAAGACGCATCATGACACCAGTCGGTAACAACAAATGTTTTGCCCTCAAGCAGTTTTGACTTGGCAATAGGGTAATCAGTGAATGAGTATTTGCGACTGTCGTCATCATAATTGAAGAGTTTAGTTCCGTTAAAGAGTCTTCCGCAAGTTTGTTCGGAAACAAGAGGCAATATCAATCTTTGTCCCACGAGTTTCTCAGGCAGGTATGCGTAATTGGCATTGGTGTCATATTTTATCAAAGACAAATCTTCTTTATTATATTTGCTGTTTGGATATTCGTTTTTGTTGTTATTGAAGTACGACATCGGGATAAAAGGGAAGTTGTATCTGTTCCAGAAATCGTCATAATTATAAAATACGGTATCACCGGAGCCTCCTACCACAAGTTTAAGAAAACCTCGTGGCATTTTTTTGAAGTCCTGCTTTTCTGCTTCGGCATCTTCAACCTTTTGAAATGCAAACTGGTCGGCAACATAATCCTTCACCACGAACCATTTACCTTTCATTTGCTGAAGCATATCCGATTTCATTCTGACAAGTTTGTAATAATACACATCGTCATAAGGCTCTTGCCGTTCGCCTTTGAAGAAATACTTGAGCAGAGTATCGGAAACGTTTTCCAAATACAGCGTTTGACCAATTAAAGTATTTGGTTTTGTCATAAATTTCAGGTGATAACTGTAATCGTTATAGTCAAAATCGGGCAACTCTTTATAAACCCGCACCTGTGAAAAAACATTTGAAAAGGATATTGTTGCAATTGCTAACACTATCATTTTGAAATAAAAACAACGTTTCATATCTTTATATTTTGTTTATAAAACTTCAAATTTTTGCTTGCAAAGATAGTAAATTTTTTCAAAAGAAACGTTAATGTGAAAATTTGTCAATTTTTTTATCTTTTCATATTTGATTAAAACAAAAAGAATAAACAGTTTCTTATTACTTAATTATAACACGCCGGAAATTGATTCTAAATTTTCATTAACAAAGAAAAAGCCCGTTCATTTATTTGAACGGGCTTTTGTTTTATTGCTTGCTCGGCACAAAGGATTTAATTTGAACTGCAAGCCAAACGGAAGCCTATGTTGCTGTAGCGAGAGCCGTGCGTAATGAAGTAACGGTAATCCACACGACAGTAAAACGAATAGTTGCCCCAACTGCCGCCACGAAAAACGCGGCTGGAGCCTGTTGTTGGTCCTTGAGGATTAGTTTGTGAATTACTTGTATAGTATGACCACCAGTCATTAACCCATTCCCATACATTGCCGGTCATATCATAAAGCCCTAATTCGTTTGCCGCCTTTCTTTTTACAGGATGTGTTGTTTGGTTGGAATTGTCTATATACCACGCAACAGCGTATATATCATTGCTGCCGCTATACAAATAGTTATGACTTTGATTGCCGCCTCGTGCAGCAAATTCCCATTCCGCTTCGGTTGGAAGTCTAAACGTTTTGCCCGTCATTTGATTTAATTTCTGTATGAATACCTGAACTTCATTCCAACTTACAGTCTCAACAGGCAAATTTGTACCTTGAAAATAGGAAGGATTACTTCCCATCACTGCCTGCCAAAGTTCCTGCGTAACTTCCGTTTCTCCAATCCAATAATCATTAGTAAGAGTTACCTGATGTGCAGGACTGCAATATTGATAATAAAAATAAGAGGTATCATCAGTACCCATTGTAAAACTACCTGCTTCAACAGCGACCATCTTAAAACTTACTCCATTAACGGTATAAGTTTGGGTTACAACTGTTGGATTAGGATTTGGGGTTGGAGTAGTCCCACCATTGTTTTCCTCGTCGTCATCGCCTCCGCACGATGAGAAACTTACGATAGCCGTTGCTATCATTAAAGAGCAAAGAGTTTTGCTCATAATCCTGCGAGCTTTCGCCCAATTAAAAGTTGTACTTTTCATAAAATACTTTTGGAGTGTCCTCCCTTTTTTTAATTAACCTCATCAGGCTTTGTTTATTTATATTTGATTCAAGACAATTTAAGGTGTCTTTTTACCTTTTTTTCGATTGCAAAAATACAACTTTTTTGAACTAGCCACACTTTTTATGACAATTTAATTGGATTTTCTTTAATGACCTTTAATAAATACTTGTAAATATCCGGGTATTTCGGATTTGTACAAAGC
>JAISTG010000068.1 GCA_031272705.1 Bacteroidales bacterium
AGAAACATTTATAATCAGTACATTAGGTTCAATCCTGCTGCGACACCGGATTTGCGTGCGGCGTTAGGACTTCACATTCCTGACACGACCAAAACGCCGATTCACGTGCCTAATGAAGCACCTGCGATAGAGATAAATTTTTTAACGCATTTGCGGCATTTTATCATTTTCGGGCATTATAATTCGCTGGGAAAAATCATGAGAGGGCTGCCGAAAGGTGCGACAGGAGTTCAAATATGGCAAAAGATTGGTGGCGACGAACCGCCTACTTATGACGAGATGACTTTTCTTGGTGAGGAGTCAAAAAGTCCGTTTATGGTGGAATTTTCGGCTGAACATTTTGGTCAAAAAGTCTGGTATGCCGTGCGTTACTACAATTTTAAACACGAATACAGTGCGTGGTCGGCAATTAAAATGGCATTAGTAAACTAAATAAATTAATAAATAATAATAAAAACAGAAAAAAAGATGAAGAAAATCGTTTTAGTATTAGCCTTAATTGGCTTTGGAGTATGTGCAAACGCACAAACAGTAGTTGTTCAACAGAACACAGACACAAAAAATGGTCAAACCAAAACAGATGATTGTGCTTATAGAATAGCAGGTATTTGCACATCAGAAGATATTGGCGGTGTAGAAGTATCAAAAGGGAATTTCGCAGGTAGTGGTTACTACCACTTAAAATTCTCTAATTATAACAGTTTTCCTGTTAGAGTAATTTTTGAATATCAATCAAACGGAAATTTTCATACAGGAACAATAATATTAAAAGCCAATGAAATAAAACAAACAGAAGATAATTATTATTCTCCACATAATTTTAAGTTAATTGTGAGAAAAATGAGCAACTAATAGGTATGTTTAATTGACCTTAAAGCCCGATAATTAAGTTTGTCGGGCGTTTTTTTTGTATTAAAAGATTTTTTGTACTTTTGCAAATCATAAAAAAATAAAAAGAGATATGCAAAATAATATTATTGTCAGTGGAATGCGTCCGACGGGAAATCTGCACTTGGGAAATTATTTCGGAGCATTACGAAATTTTGTATCGTTACAGGAAAAAGAGCAGTGTTTCTTTTTTATTGCCGATTATCATTCGCTTACAACGCATCCCAATCCAAATGATTTGAAACAAAAAGTAAAAACAGTTCTTGCTCAATATCTTGCCTGCGGTTTGAATCCGGACAAAGCAACAATATATTTGCAAAGTCAGTTGCCACAAACTGCCGAACTCTATATGTTTTTGAATATGAATGCCTATCTTGGAGAGTTGGAACGGGTGGTTTCTTTTAAGGAGAAGGTGCGTCAGCATCCAAATAATGTTAATGCCGGACTTTTGACCTATCCTACTTTAATGGCTGCCGATATTTTGATACATAAGGCAACGCATGTACCTGTCGGTAAGGATCAGGAACAACATTTGGAAATGACAAGAGTCTTTGCAAAAAGGTTTAACAATATGTATGGAACGGATTTCTTTACGGAACCTCTGGCTTATAATTTTGGAGATAATCTTGTGAAAATACCAAGCCTTGACGGAGACGGAAAGATGGGCAAAAGTAAAGGAGAAGCAAATGCTATTTTCTTTGTGGATGAGGCTGCCGTGCTGAGAAAGAAAATAATGCGAGCAAAGACAGATGAAGGTCCAAAGGAGAAAAACAGTACTAAATCACAGGAAATATCAAATCTTTTTGTTCTTTTGGAATTGGTAAGTGATAGAAAAATTGTAGAGGATTTTGAAACTATGTATGCAGATTGTACTATTCGTTATGGGGATTTGAAAAAACAGATTGTTGATGATATGGAGCGTTTTGTTGCACCCGTAAGAGAAAAGATTAAAGAGATAGAAAGCAATGAAGCATATCTGTTGAAAATCCTTAAAGACGGTGCGGAAAAAGCAACCGCATCTGCCGTTCAAACCATAAAACAGGTTCGGGAAATAATAGGGTTCCGGCTTTAACAAATCAATAGAAAAAATATGAATTATAAAAACAAACTGCATAAAATAAGAGCCTTTGTTTTTGATTATGACGGGGTACTTTCCGATGGTACTATCTGGGTTGCGAATGAAAATCATTTGGTTCGCAGTGGGAATGTTAAAGATGGTTATGCTATGCAGTATGCTTTGAAAAAAGGATATTTAATTGCTGTAATTTCAGGTGGTGCTGGGGAAAGTATTGCCTCCAGAATGAAAATGTTAGGAATAAAAGATGTTTTTCTCGGTTCTCATCGCAAAAAGGATATTTTTCTAAAGTATATTCGGGATAATGGACTTGCAGCAGAAGAAGTATTATTCATGGGGGACGATATACCCGATTATGATGTGATGTTAGAGGCTGGCGTTGCAACCTGTCCTTCCGATGCGGCAGAAGAGATAAAGCAAACAGCAGATTATATTTCGGACAGGCAAGGCGGGAGCGGCTGTGTAAGAGATGTGATTGAGCAGGTAATGCGTTTGCATGGAAAATGGTTTGAAGAAGACGGTAAGGCATGGTAAAAAGATTCGTGATAATGATTTTTGCATTGGCTTGGGTCGTGCAGGTATTTGCTCCCAATACGGAAGGAAAGAAGCAAATGCAAATGTATGCAACTTATTATCATAATAGATTTGAACAGAGATTAACTTCCACAGGAGAAGTTTTTTCTCAACGCAAATATACCGCTGCTCACAAAACATTACCATTAAATACTCTTGTTAGGGTTACAAATACACTTAATAAACGTTCTGTTATAGTTAAAATAAATGATCGTTGTCCAAATCCGAATGTTATTGATATGTCTTTAATTTCTGCTAAAAGAATTTTGTTGCATAATACAGGTGTTTCAAAGGTGCTTGTTGAGGTTTTGAATGACAGTTGCAAATGGATATGGGAAGGACAGGATGCTATTTTTCAAATTTTTGATCGCTCGGAGTTTAATGATACTTATTTGCTGCATTCCAACATCACCGGATTAAAATTTGAACAGACTTTTTTATTCCCTTATTATATTAAGGTGTCAGATTTGAATAATGAAGAAAGTGCAAAAAGGATAATAAGTCAATTTTCGGAGAACCTAAAGTCAAAAAGTTTGATAAAAAAGCAAAAAGAACACTATTTTATTTACATAGGTGGATTTTTTTCAAAAGAAAAAGCGAATGATATAGTAAATGTCTTAAAATCAAATTATTTGCTAACTTCAAAAGTTGTAAAAAATGAAATTTTAAATTGGTAAAATGAAAAAAAACTATGTGTTTTCAAAAAAAAAATAAAAATAAAATTTCGTTGTTGATTTTTTTTTATTACTTTTGCACGGTTGCTTTTTACGAAAATGTTTGATTAAAAAGTGAAAGTTAAATAGAGAATTATAAGATATACTACGATTTGGTTATGTATAGACGATTAATAAAAAGACGTAATAACGCATTGTTGCAAATTACAATTTTTGCAATGATAATGTTTCCTGCAAGTAAAATTTTTGCTCAGCAAGAGCCTCATTTTACTCAATATATGTTTAATCGCTTGTCTTATAATCCGGCTTATGCCGGAAGTAATGGGGCTATGTGCCTGACAGCATTTTATCGCGACCAGTGGATGGGAATGAAAATCTACGACCCTCAGACTGGCGAATCTTCTTCCGAAGCGTTGAGAACAATAAACGCTACTTTTGATATGCCTGTCAAATTTTTGCACGGAGGCATAGGAGCAACATTTATTCAAGACCAGATAGGTCATTGGAATAATATGTATATAAAAGTTGATTATGTTTATAGAGTGCAGTTGCCCAAAGGAACATTATCCTTTGGACTGGAAGCACAGATATTTAACGGACAATTTGATAAAGATAAATTAGTAGGCGCAGACGATAGAAATTCTCAAGATGAAATAGTTTCTTCTTCAGATCCTTTGTTACAAAATGCAGCACAAACTTCGGATATGTTGTTTGATTTGGGTTTTGGTGCTTATTATCTTGTGCCGGGTAAATTTTATGCAGGATTTTCCGCTTCCAAACTGTTAGAATCCAAAAGCGATAAACTATCTTGGAGAAATAATCGTTATTATTATTTCATAGCAGGATATGAGTGGGTTCTTCCTTCATACCCTTCGTTAAAGGTTATGCCTTCGGCATTGTTTAAGCACGATTTTGCATCAAGTGATTCGTGGCAGATTTACGGTAGCGTATTAGTTGAATATGAAAATAAGGTATGGGGTGGAATAGGAGCAAGAATGGATGATGCAATTTCTATATTGGCAGGTTTTAACGTTAGTACCTTTAAAATAGGTGTTTCGTATGATATTCCTACTTCTCGTCTATCCAATGCAGGTAAGGGATCATTGGAACTGATGCTACGATATTGCTTCAAAGTGGAAAATCCTCCAAAACCTAATACAATATATGGAAATACTAGATATTAAAATAATAATGTAACTTTTTTTGCGTTCTTACGTAAAGGCAGCGAAAATAAGAAAATAAAAAATGATGAATATAAAAAGTAATAATAGATATAAAACTTTATTTGATATGAAGAAAATGTTTTTGTTATTGTCCGCAACTATGTTTATGTTCGGATGTAGTTCTTCGGATAACGGAGAATTGATAGGTGTTCAAGACAGACCTGCTACAAGTGATGGTTTGCCTTATGGTATGGTGTTTATACAACAGGGCAGTTTTATGATGGGTGCTGCCGATGAAGATTTTTTAGGCACAAATACTTATAAAGCCAAAATGACGTCATTAAAGTCTTTCTTTATGGACGAAACGGAGATTACCAATAACGAGTATAGACAATTCGTTTATTGGGTTAGAGATTCAATTGCATTAAGATTGCTTGGAGACGTTAGTGCGGAAAAGTACCTTATTGAAACCGACCAGTACGGAGAAGAACTTTCCACACCAAAACTCAACTGGAAAGCCAGAAAAAATATAGATTGGAACTCAAAAGATGAAGAAGTTCGGGATGCTCTTTCCAGTTTGTATGTTCCTGTTGAAGAAAGATTTTATGGCAAAAAGCAAATTGACATTACCAAATTAAATTATGAGTATTATTATCAAAATTTGGACATGGCTGCACAAAAAAATCTTAATGCAAATTCAATGCCTGATGCTTATAAAGGCTCTCCGATGGCAGGACGACCAAATAATGATAGAAAAAAATTCATAATAAGAGATGTGATAAATGTTTATCCTGATACTTTAGCATGGATACATGATTATGTATGGTCTTATAATGAACCTTTAACCAAAGCATATTTTTCTTCTCCTCAATATGATAATTATCCTGTTGTTGGTGTTACTTACAAACAAGCAAAAGCATTCAGTATTTGGAGAACAAACTATATGAATGATTATCTTGCGGAAAAAGATTTGTACGAAGTTGCTGATTTTCGTTTGCCTACCGAAGCTGAATGGGAATATGCAGCAAGAGGAGGCTCTGTTAATTCTTCTTATCCTTGGGGTGGTCCTTATGTTAGAAATGGAAAAGGCTGTTTCATTGCAAACTACAAGCCACAAAGAGGCGCTTACGATGGAGATGGCGGTATGACTCCTATTGTAGTAGCACATTATGCACCAAACGATTGGGGATTGTATGATATGGCTGGTAATGTTGCCGAATGGTGTGATGATGCTTTCATAAACAGTAGATATGAAATTACAAATGATTTTGGAGCATCTTACAGATACAATTCTTCCGATACCGATGAATTATCTTCTACTCGTAAAGTAATAAGAGGTGGCTCTTGGAAAGATATGAAGTACTTCATTCAAGTTGGAGTTCCAACGTATGAATATGCAGATACGGCAAAGTGTTACATAGGGTTCCGTTGCGTTCAGTCTTTCTTAGGAAGAAATATGGGAGATAATCCAAAGACATCTTCAAATGTATATAAAAACTAATCAGTATATAAAATAAATAAAATTATAACAATCAAATGAGTATAGATAGCATTGTAAGAAGTAAAACGTATAAGAATCTAACAGCAAAATTATACGGTATTGGAGCAGCAGTAGTTATTATGGGTGCGCTCTTTAAAATTAATCACTACCCCGGAGCAGATTATATGCTTATTATTGGTATGGGTATTGAATCTATAATTTTCTTTGTATCCGCCTTTGAGCCGTTACACGTTGAGTTTGACTGGTCTTTAGTTTATCCTGAATTGGCAGGAATGAATATGGAAGAAGAGGCAAAAAAGAAAAGAGATGCCAAAGACAAGAAAAAAACGGGAGATGCTGTTCAAGAATTAGATAAAATGCTTGAAAATGCAAAAATTGGACCTGAGTTAATAGACAGCCTTGGCAAAGGATTACAAAACTTATCCGTAACTGCAAATCAGTTAGGAAATGTTGCCAGTGCTGCTGTTGCATCTGAACAATTTGCGGAAAACATGACACAAGCCTCCGATGCAGTTGCAGAAGTTTCTGCGGCTTACAGAAAAACAGCAGAAAATCTAAGCAAAGACCTTTTAGTATCTGGGGATTATCTTAATGCGGTGCAAGATGCTACAAATGCAGTAGGAACGTTAGCCAATATATATAAGGAGACCGCAAATGCTCTTTCCTCCGGAGACGTATCTTATCTTGATGAATTGAAGACAATGGCAGCAAGTCTTTCTTCTATTAACGCTTTGTATGAAATGCAGATTCAAAATTCTTCTTCTCAACTGGAAGCAACTAAATTAGTTCAGGAAAGAATAGATAATTTAGTATCTAATTTTGCAGATACCGCTGAAAATGTTTTGCGTTACAAAGAGCAAGTTAATGCTTTATCCAAGAAAGTTGGTGCTTTGAATGACATATATGGCAATATGTTGGCAGCAATGCAAGTTAAAGCATAAATTAATTTAAAACTCAAAACAAATAATTTTTATAATAAAAGAAAAATAAAAAGATATGGGTGCTACAAATTGTCCCGAAACGCCGCGGCAACGAATGATTTCTATGATGTATTTAGTTTATACGGCAATGCTTGCATTGAATGTATCGGCTGAAATTTTGCAGGCATTCCAAACCGTTGGTGATAGTATGGAAGTAACCAATAAGCTCTTACAGTCAAAGGCTGACGATTCTTACATAAGATTTGAGAACGCTTATAAGGCAAACCCAGATAAAGTTGCTGATAATTGGAATAAGGCTTTGGAAGTAAAAAAAGCAACAAGAGAAATGCTTTCCTATATAGACAGCATTAAATATGAACTTGTTGCTAAAGTAGATGGATTAAAGGGAGGCATACAGGAAGCAAAGGCTATTCTTGATGCAGAAAATTTTGCAGGGGTAGTTCATAAAGACAACTATTCCATTCCTACCAATTACTTTTTTGCAGGGACTGAAGATAATGGAGGAACGGCAGGTAAAGCAATAGAACTAAGAAATAGAATAGAAGCATATCAATCTAAAATGTTGTCTTATATAGATGAAAAAAACAAAGCCCGAATTCTAAAAACACAGGTTGCTACCAAAGATGAATATCATAATGCTGCCAAGCAAGAAGTTAACTGGCAGATGTATAATTTCTATCACACCATAGTTCTTGCAGATATGGTTATTTTGAATAAAATTAAATCTGAAATTCAAAATTCAGAATTAGAAATAATCAATTCCCTTTATTCTGCAGTCTCTGCTGATGATTTCAAATTTGACAAAGTTAATGCAACAGCAATTCCTAAATCTACTTATGTGATACAAGGTAACGGTTTTGAAGCGGATATTTTAGTTTATGCTTATGATTCAAAATCAAAGTTAAGAGCCGAAATAAACGGACAAAATTTGTATAGTGATACAAGTGGTATGGTTAAACTTAAATTGGGAGCAAATGTTTTGGGACCTCAAAAGTATTCTGGAAAAGTATTTGTAAAGAAAGATTTTTCCGAAGAAGAATATCCTTTTAATGGTGAATACTTTGTAGCAGCCCCTTCGGCTACGATTTCTTTAGATAAAATGAATGTATTTTATATAGGTGTCGCAAATCCAATATCCATATCCGTACCGGGAGCCAATTCGGAACAGATTTTTCCAACCATAACAGGAGCAGGAAATACTATTACGAAGGTTGCTCCGGGAAAATATGAAGTTAATGTAAAAGCACAGGGCAAAGTTTCCATAGCGGTATCTGCCAATATCAATGGAAAAACCATGCAAATGGCAACCTACGAATATCGTGTTAAACCTATACCGCGTCCTGTAGCAGCCATTGGAAATTTATCAGGTGGCAGTATAACCAAAGAAGAATTGGCTGCGCAGGGGAATATAAGCATCAAAGTAGATGGCTTTGATTTCCCTGTAAGATTTGTTACCACTTCATTCAAAATGCAAGTTGCAGCAGGAGGAGACAGTGAAGCACCAATGATTTCAAATGGTCCTAATTTCACTACAGAAATGCTTAATAGAATAAATAAACTACGTAGAGGAAACAAAGTCTTTTTTGAAGAAATTAGGGCAAAAGGTCCTGCTGGTGAAATGAGACCTTCAAACGAATCAATAGTACTTACAATTAAATAAGAAATATAGGAGATAAAATAATGAAAAAAGTAACATTAGCATTGGCAATTATGTTTTGCTGTGGCTTTATAAGCACAGGCTTTGCACAAGTTATGGAAGATGATTCCGAAAGTGAGCAATGGGTGAATTTTTATGACGATGTTCATAAAGGAAAATTTAAACCGTTTGAGTTTCCATTTGTTCGCAAAGCGGACATTGTAAATCAAAAGCGTATTTGGCGAGTAATAGATTTTAGAGAAAAGCAAAATCAGTTTTTCTACTATCCTCTTGAGCCAACTCAAGGTAGAGTAAATCTTTATTATGTTTTAGACCAAGCCGCTCTTGAAGGCTTAATAAAAGTTTATGAAGATGACGATTGCACCCAAGAAATAGATTGGGCAACAAAAAAGCAAAATTTGGGTTCGTCAAAACTAATAACAAAATTTGTTTGGGATTCTATAGATGAAATGGAAAAAGAAGTTAATGAGGAAATTCGTTCCGAAGTGAAGCCGGAAGATATTCAGAAATTGCGAATCAAGGAAGATTGGTTTGTTGATAAACAACGTACTGTTCGGGATGTTCGTATTTTCAGTTTTGCTTTAGTGCTTGAGCAATCTGATGGCAAAAATCCATTGCCTATATTCTGGGTACATTATGATGATCCGGAAGTTCGTCAGTTATTAGCCAATACGGAAGTATATAATCCTCGTAACGATGCAATGCGTATGTCTTACGATGATATGTTCATTAAACGCAGGTTCAGCAGTTACATAATGCAGGAAACCAATGTTTATACACGTAGAATCAGTGATTATCTTACAGGAGAGGATATGCTTTGGGAGTCAGCCAGAATAGAAGATGACCTACTGAATATGGACGAAGATATGTGGGAATACTAAAACACAAACACAGATAATGAAAAGAAGCCGTAAAGTTTGAACTTTATGGCTTCTTTCTTTTCAGAATGGAATTCTGCTTACCACAAAACGAACAATTGGACCTGCAACGCATATTTGCCATAATAAAGCAATTGGAAAATTTATGACAATGGTCTTAATCCATATCATAATTAGGTTGCCGTTCAGTCCATTTTTGAACACAATAGATGCAACAAGACTCATCATTGGACACATAATCAAAACCATTGTAACTTGAACAGACAGAATTACTATCAAAGGACGACTCTTTTGTGGATTGATAAATAAAAAAGCAAGTTTGCGAGATACTTTCCCTCCAATAAAAGTCTCCAATGTAATAACAGTAACCATCAACCCAATTAGTTCAAGAATAGGAATATAAAAAAGCCTCCATTCAAAAGAACCGGAATTGATTATGTGATTGTAGGATTCCATTCCAAACACCATCATAAATGACATAAATAATGCAAATATAACTCTTTGTAATTTAGTTTTTGGCATAAAATTTTTCTATATTTTGAATGTGCAAAAGTACAAAAATTTTGACTTATTGGACAAAAGTACGGCAGTTACTACTCATAAATACTTGTTAAATAAATGTTTAAGAAAGGTTTTAACGTGTTATACCATTGATTAAAAGACATAATAAACTTTTCTTTTGTCTAATTGTTTAGTGTTGTAAAAATCGGTACTTGCAGGCTGTTCTGACGACTTTTTTAATTAACTGAAAATCAATATCTTTGATTTTGTGTTTAAAACTCTTGAATTTTGACCCCCAAACTCTTGAATATTGAGGGTCAATATTCAAGAGTTTTAAATATCGCTTTGGGAAAACCGCAAATCAGGGAACAAATAAAAGATACCTCGCAAACCATAACTAACTATGCCAATTATCACAAATGCCGCTTTGTTTTAGAAAACGAACTATGCTAAAAACCAAGTAAAACCTGTTTTATTTCTTTGAAGGCAATAATCCGCGTTGAATCAAAATATATTCAGGGTCAGCGTCTCTTCCGCGAAAATTTCTGTACATTACGTCTGCTTCTTCCTTACCTCCGTTGGACAGAATTTCTTTTTTGAATCTGTTAGCGGTCGTATTGTCAAATATATTGCCGGTTTCAAGGAAGGCAGCAAAGGCATCGGCATCCAAAACCTCACTCCAAATGTATGAATAATAACCTGCCGAATACTCATCACCTCCAAAAATATGAGCAAAGTAAGTTGAACGATAACGAGGCGGTATTTGAGAAATACAACCAAGCGTTGCCATTGCATTGGCTTCAAATTCCAAAGTATTTATAGGAGTTTTTGAGGAAATGGAATGAAAAGCCATATCCAAATAAGCAGCAGATACGAGTTCCGTAAGCATAAAATCCTGATTAAAAGTAGCCACCGCATCCATTTTTGCTATCAATGAATCCGGCATTATTTCACCTTTATCGTTGCGAGCAAACATCTGTAACACTTCTTTTTGAGAAAACCAATGTTCAAATACCTGTGAAGGCAACTCAACGAAGTCAGTAGGAACGTTAGTACCTGATACGGAAGGATAAGTACAATTAGAAAGAAACTGATGCACCGCATGACCCATTTCATGGAAAACAGTAGCGGCTTCATCGGCAGTTAGATGTGTTGCCTTTGCCCCTTTGGAGAAATTGAAACATACTGTTATGATTGGAGTTGTGCGTTCTTCTGTTGTTGTTTTGCGAACGTATTGTCCTCTGTATTCGTTACACCACGCTCCACCAGTCTTTGATGCTCTTGTATAAGGGTCAAAATAAAGTATTCCTGCGTGTTCTCCCTTTTCGGTCTTAACTTCAAAGACTGAAACATCATCAGCATACACCGAAATATCATTACGCTGTGTGAAAGTCAAGCCATACAACTTGGTAATAACATCAAAGCAACCCTGACGTACGTTATTGATTTCCAAATACGGACGAGTTTGCTCTTCATCAAAGTTAAAATGTTCCTTTCTGTACTTTTCAGCGTAGTAATACATATCCCAGCCCTGCAAAGTCGCCGTATCGCCCGCATCCTTCTTCAAAAGAGGCAAATAAAGTTTGTCTGCGGAGTTTTTAGCCACAGCAAGAGCAGTTTCATTCAAACGTTTGAGAAGGTCAAACACCGCTTCGGGTTTTTTAGCCATCCTTTCCTCCAACACATACTCGGCAAAGTTGGCATATCCAAGTATTTCGGCTTTCTTTGCCCGCAGATTGACAATTTTTGATACGGTTTCCTTATTGTCAAAAGCGTTATTGTTATTACATCTGTTGATTCTCGCATTGAAAATCTGCTCTCTTAATGCTCTATTATCAGCATATTGCAGGAACGGAAGCACAGATGGATTGTCCAATGTATAAATCCATTTACCGCTCATATTGTTTGCTTTAGCCGTTGTTGCACCCTGTTCAATCAACCATTGAGGTAAGCCCGCCAAATCTTCTTTTCGGTCAATTACAAGTTTATAAGACTTGGTTTCTTCAAGCAAATTGCTTTCAAATTTGGCACATAAACCCGCTAATTCGGCGTTTGTTTTCTTTAATTCCTCCTGTTGGTCGGGTGGCAATAACGCTCCGTTACGCACAAATGACTTATAAATTTTGTCTAACAGCATTTGCTGCTCACGATTCAACGGTTCGCCTTTTTCTTTTACCTTTTTAACCCGCTCAAAGAGTTTTGGATTCATAGCAACCGAGTCTCTGTGAGCCGTTAGTAAAGGAGCAACTTCATCCTGTACTGCTTGCAGTTCCTTACTCGTGTTAGCCTCGGTCATATTGTAAAATACGCCGTTAATCTTCGCAAGCAAGCGACCACTGAAATCATAAGCCGCTATGGTATTTTCAAAATTCGGCTCTTCCTTTTGATTGATTATTGCATCAATCTCTTGATTGTGTTGAGTGATAGCCTCTTTGAAGGCAGGGAGATAATGTTCCGTTTTAATCTTTTCAAAAGGAGCAGTCCCAAAAGGCGTGTTCCAATCCTGCAAAAGAGGATTATCCGTTTTTTTGTCGCAACATCCTGTTGCTAAAACACTTACTGACATGATTGTCATTACGATTTGATTTAATTTCATATAACTTTACAATTTTTTTCGGCGACAAAATTACACATTATTTTTTTATCTGCGAAAGCAAAATATCGTTTTAATTTTCTCTTTTTTGATTTAGGTTTTCCGAAATCAAATTCCGGCGTGCTAGAATCAAATTATAGAATTCTATAATCAAATTCTAGCGTTCTATAATTTGATTCTAGCACGCCGGAATTTGATTCTAATTTTCTGTAATCAAGTTTCAGTATTACGAAGTAATGTTGCGATGTTTGCAGAATTGAAAAAAAAGTATTATTTTTGCACCTTGATTTTTTATAAAACTGAAGATATGAAACGATTAGTTTGTTTAGCATTTGTGATGCTTGCAATAGCAGTAGCAGTAAAGGCTCAAGAGGAATTGAAGCCTTGGACGGACGTGGTAATTGACTCTCGTGACCCGTCAAAATGGACTTGGAACAAAACGGAAAGCAGTCGCTTTATGATAAGAGGAGACTTTGACGGCGATGGATTTGACGAGAATCTGTACGAAACGGCTACCAAACTCTTCTCTGACAACAAAGAGATTACCGATTTGACGCTCGACGGCGACCTTGGCGTATATTTCCTTGTTAATGAGGGCGATCTGGATGGTGATGGCGGAGATGAGATTTCGTTTATGGTGGTTAATCGTGATTTTTCCAACCTTAATGCCTTCAGAGTCTGGACGTACAAAAATAATAAATGGAAAGAGTTGTTTCAAGTGCCTGTTCATGAGTGGGATTGTCCTAATTACAAACCGACCAAACAGGAAGAGATGTTTACATATCTGTGGAAGCAAAAGAACGGATACGATATGAATCGCATAGTACTTAAACTTCACGATGGCGTTGTTGATGTTATTGCCATACATCCAAACGGACGTTACGCCATAGAGCATATAAAAATTGTAAATAAAACTCCCGTCAAACGCGAATGGGGAACTATTATACAGCCTCGCAACGACTAATTTTTAGAGATGAGCAAATACAAACTCAAAGACGTTTTTTATCCCAAAAGTATTGAGATTTTAAGGAGCGGGAAATACACAAAGGCTCTGTTTCTTAAAGATTTAACGGCAGGAATCATTGTTGGTGTTGTTGCTTTGCCGCTTGCCATTGCCTTTGGTATCGCAAGCGGAGTTTCGCCTCAACAGGGCTTGCTCACAGCCATCGTTGCAGGGTTTGTAATATCGTTTCTCGGTGGCTCAAATGTGCAGATTGGCGGTCCGACAGGGGCTTTCATCGTTATTGTTGCAGGAATTCTTGCCGATAAAGGCATTGTCGGATTGATGATTGCAACGTGTATTGCAGGTATTTTCCTAATTGTGATGGGTTTATTGAAGTTTGGTGATGTTATAAAGTTTATGCCGTATCCTATAATCGTAGGTTTTACAAGTGGTATTGCCGTTATGATTTTCTCAACGCAGATAAAGGATTTCTTTGGTCTCACTTCAATGGACGGTTCACGGCTTTCTGTTCCGTCAGAGTTTATAGATAAATGGATATGTTACGGGAAACACATAACTACTCTTAACCCCTGGGCTACTGCAGTTGCTTTACTGACGGTTGCTATCGGATTATTCTGGCAGAAAATAACGAAAGTAATTCCCGGGTCTTTGATTGCTATCATTGTTTGTTCGGTTGTGTCTGTCGTTTTGAAGCATTACAATATTCATATTGACACAATAGGTAACGTTTATCCCGAATTGAGCGGAGGAACAGCCCTTCCCAAACCCGCAATGCCCGCAATAGACCTGCGATCTTTTAGAGAACTGCTCACACCTGCCTTTACTATTGCAATGCTTGGGGCGATTGAAAGTTTGCTGTCGGCAATGGTTGCAGACGGAGTAACGGGAAAGAAACATAACTCAAACACCGAATTGATAGGACAGGGCATCGCCAACGTTATTTCTCCAATCTTCGGCGGTATTCCTGCAACAGGAGCAATCACAAGGACGATGACAAACATCAATAACGGCGGAAAAACTCCCGTAGCGGGCATGATGCACAGCGTTTTCCTGCTTTTGATTTATTTATTCCTCATGCCGTTGGCGTCAAACATCCCTTTTGCCTGTCTGGCGGGCGTTTTGGTGCTTATATCCTACAATATGTTTCAGTTGAAAGTGGTTAAAGGTTTGATGAAGAACCCTAAAAGTGATGTTATTGTCTTCTTTGTTACGTTCTTTTTGACCGTTTTATTTGACTTAACCATTGCTATTGAGGTCGGCATCCTCATTGCTTGCATATTATTCATTAAGAGAGTTATGGAGACTTCGCATATTAACGTCATAGAAACCGAGATGGCACGGACGGAAGACCCTGAAAGCGATGCCGTTATTGAGAAATTGAACAGGGATATTGAGGTTTATGAAATTGATGGTCCGTTTTTCTTTGGCATTGCCAACAAATTTGATGCCATAAACAGCGAAATCAAAAACCGAAAGCCCAAAGTTCGTATCATAAGAATGCGAAAAGTTCCGTTTATTGACTCTACGGGCTTACAAAACCTGCGAACTCTTTGCACGAAAAGCCGTAAAGAAAAAATACAAGTCATTTTGAGTGGCGTAACTCCTGAGGTTCATAGCGTTTTAGAGCGTTCCGGTTTTGCGGAATGGCTTGGCAGGGAATTTATCTTTGACCATATCAGCAAGGCTCTGCCGAAAGCACAGAATATCATTGATTTAAATAATCCTTAAGCAGGGTTCGGTACTACAAAAAGCCGCCGTCCGTAACATAACTCCCGAGATACAAAAAATTATCGCCCTACTTTTGTCATGAAAGTAGGGCGATAATTTTAACCCCTAACATTTCCCCCTTTTTACGTAACAGGTAATATTTCGAGTTTTTCTAGCAGGTTCGGCAGGTGATGCAAATTCCACTTGTCGTGGAGGCTGATACGTTGGCTGCACTGTAGGCGTTGGTTCAGGTGGCGTGACTTGAACAGGCGGTGTTGGTGTTGGTTCGTGTTCCGCTCTTCATTGAACAAGGTGAGAGAATAAAAGTTGATACCCGTACAGGCGAATATGCCGAGAGAGTAAAATAAGTAACTGCACAGACAAATAAGGCTGATGGTGCAAATCACATGGGCGATAAAAAGAA
>JAISTG010000090.1 GCA_031272705.1 Bacteroidales bacterium
TATTCTTTAAATATTACGTAATTACGTAATTGCAAAGGTACAAAAAAAAATCGCATATACAAGCATAAATGCGATTTTTTTATTATATTACGTATTTTGGGGAAATGTTAGGGATTAAAATTATATAAAATGAGAAAAAAAGATTGAAATTCATAACTAATTCACCAAATAATTCTTTTTAATAACCCTTTTATCTCTCTTTTATTTTTTTGAACAAAGTCATATAGATGCCCTGTTGTTTATTTTGGATTTTATAGGCAAAAATGCAAAGTAAATGAAAGCAATTATAAATGAATAGACGTTTCTAAAACGCCCTTATAAGATGCAATGTCCCAAAGCCAAAAGACGAATGCAATATGCTAAATATGGAATCAACGAATTACATTTTTGCTTAAATAATAAAGTATCTTAAAAAAAGAGATTATTGATTACGCCTCTTTTTTTCTACGGAATTTTCTTGGATTGTCTTTTTTGTTTTTAGGGTTTTGTTCTTTGTTTTTCCTGTTGGTTTTTGTTCTGTCAAAATCTCTTTCTCTTCGCGGTTTATCACGTTTTGAAGACTTCTTATCGGCAATCTCCACAACTATCGGACGCCCCTTAACAAACTTACCTGCGAACGCTTCAATTACATCATCCACATCTCTTTGTCCAACTTCCACATAAGAAAAATTGTCAAGAATATCAATCCTGCCAATGGCAACACGATGGCTTATGGTATAGTCGTTAATCATTCCGATAATACGTTGCGGAACAATCTTGTCGCGATGTCCCACATTGAAAAACATATTTACAAATTCCCCTTTTGCTCTTGTAGATTTGCGATTGTCTTTTTGTCTTTGCGACTGCTCATCTTTTTTGCGACGTTTTTCCTCATATTCATCTACATTCAAATCCGGTGCGTTTTTGTAATAGGAAAGAAAGCGATTAAATTCCAAAGATACAAATTTTCTTATCAGTTCCTCTCTGTCAAGCCAACTCAATTTAGCCACAATTTGCGGAATGAAGGTCTCAATTTCTTCGTAATTAACATCAACCATTTCAACTTTATTAATCATATTGAAAAGTTGCTTGGTACAAACTTCTTTTCCTGTTGGAATTTTTGCCTTTTCAAATTCTTTTCGCAAAAGTTTTTCAATCTCCCTGATTTTATGTTTCTCTCGCATATTTATAATGGCTATTGAAATACCTTGATTATCTGCACGCCCTGTCCGTCCGCTGCGATGAACATATTGTTCAAGTTCATCAGGCAGGTTATAATTGATGACGTGAGTAAGGTTATGTACATCAAGTCCTCGTGCTGCCACGTCGGTAGCAACAAGCATTTGAATATTCTGCAGCCTGAATCTACTCATAACATGGTCTCGTTGAGCCTGAGACAAATCTCCATGAAGTGAATCGGCATTATAACCGTCTTTTATAAGCATATCGGCAACCTCTTGTGTTTCTATCTTCGTACGACAAAAGATTATGGCGTAAATATCAGGGTAATAATCCGCTATTCTTTTCAAGGCAAGATAACGATCTTTTGCATGTACAAGATAATAGTAATGTTTTACATTATCACTGCCCTGATTTCGCTCACCAATCTGTATTCTTATTGGGTCGGTTATGTAATCCTGTGCAATTTTTTCAACTTCTTTTGGCATGGTTGCTGAAAAAAGCAAAGTATTCCGTTCTTGCGGTGTGTTGGAAAGAATAGAATCCAAATCGTCTTTAAATCCCATATTAAGCATTTCGTCTGCTTCGTCAAGTACAACATATCTTACTTTGGATATATCAACTTTCTTTCTTAGTATCAAATCGTTCATTCTACCGGGAGTTGCTACTATGATTTTAACTCCCTTCTTTATTGCTTTTATTTGCAGTTCTATGCTTGCACCTCCATAAACAGGTACAACCGAGCATTGAGGCATATATTTTGCAAACTTCTTACAGTCGTTTGCAATCTGCATACACAATTCACGAGTAGGACAAATGACAAGTACTTCGGTATCCTTGTTATCATAATTCAGTTTTTGAATAAGGGGGAGTCCGAAAGCGGCTGTTTTCCCTGTACCAGTCTGAGCAAGAGCAATGAGATTTATATCGTCATTTAATAAATATGGAATAGTTTTTTCCTGAACGGGCATAGCCGTTTCAAAGCCCAATTCCTTAATGGCTTTCAGTAGTTGAGAGTTTAACTCTAATTGTTCAAATGTCATATAAAGTAGTTATCGCATAAGCTTGAACTTTTACGATATTATTTAATTTTTCTATTTTAATTTTATATTTTGAGGAAATCATTTCCTAAATCGGCGCATTTAAGTATTGGAGTTCCAGATGTAATATCAATGCTAAAAGGTAAGTTTAATCCCAGCGTTGAAGCAAAAATAACACCTTTCTTTTCATATCTTAAAAAAGTATAGCGAAAGACAAATGTTTCTGTTCCAACCTGAACATCTTCATAGAATACTGTTCTTTGGTATCTTACATTAATGCTGTCTATAAACCTAATATTATTCCGCTCCTTGTCTATCGGTTTATGTATTTCTGCCGGCGGGTCAACAGATGTGTCATATCCTGCCATAAAACTTGAACCTGCAGGTAACGTATTAGTGTTTTGCCATTCAGTTCCTGTCATAGCAGATACTAACGGCATTGGAAACGAAATCATTGGCATAGGAGCAGGATCAGGGTCATCTCCACAACCAACAAAACTTGCAGAGAATAAAACAATGATTAAACAATATGTTATTTTTTTATTCAATCTGCTGTTTTTTTCTAATGTTTTCATTTTTATAAGATTTTTATTATCAACTTTTATTAACTAATTTGCTTCAAAATCAAAGCCATACGCAAAAAAGCACTTTCATCATTCTACTTTTTAGCACCTGCAAAGGTAATATAAATTTTGTAAATGAGTACATTAAGGACAATAAATTTTAAGGTTCAAGACAATTTAAGGAGACTTTTCCCTTAATTTGAGGCTGTAAAGGTACAACTAATTTTTTAATCTACAAATTATTTTCATTTTTTTTGTGGGAGAATGAAATTCATAATTATCAAGTTCTGTGAGAGTACAAGCAAAATACCAAATATATTTGCAGCGTTTCCATTGAACAAAAAAAAGTATTGCCTTTTGCATAATTGATAAAAAAGATGTATCTTTGCCGCCGATTAAAATTTAAGAAAAATAAAATAAAAGATGCAGGAAATAATAAATATATTCGTAAAAAGCATATTTATAGACAATATGATATTTGCTTTTTTTCTTGGAATGTGTTCTTATCTGGCGGTTTCCAAAACGGTAAAAACGTCCATTGG
>JAISTG010000123.1 GCA_031272705.1 Bacteroidales bacterium
AAACCGAAGAGAGCGGGCAAAGATTTGTCTGCTCTCTTTTTTTGTTTGGTTATGAGGAACTTTGCTTTTGCTTTCCTGAAATCAAATTATAGCGTTCTGAAATCAAATTACAGAACGCTGGAATTTGATTATAGAATTTCAGCACGCCGGAATTTGATTTCAGAAATATGAAGCGGTATTTTGGAATAGTATTTGTTTTGAAAAAAGTTGTATCTTTGCACAAAGTAAAAAGACGCCTTAAATTGTCTTGAACCATTTTTTTTATCCTTCGGCTGACAAAAATTATACCGAAATTTTGTCCCTCATGTGTGGCTTTGAAAAAATTTATATCAAGATGGCTAAAAATCTTTCTGCGGATACAGAGTATCCCACCAACTCGCATCGTCCTTTAACCACTTTGCAAACCACGCATATATCGTGTTGTTCCACGCAATCCGCTTTTTATGATCCATAATGCCGTGATTCTCACCCTTAACCGTTATAAACGCAACCTCTTTGCCCAATAACTTCAAAGCATTGAACATTTGAATACTTTCGCCTATCGGTACGTTGGTGTCATCCGTCCCGTGCAATAACAATAACGGGGTTTTGATTTTATCAGCCGCAAATAACGGGCTGTGTTCAACAAAGAGCCTTTTATTGTTCCAAGGATATGAGTTGGCAGAAGCCGCAGCCGAATAACTGTAACCCCAATAACCTTCTCCCCAATAGGAAGTTATGTCGGAAATACCCGCATGCGATACGGCAGCAGCAAAGATGTCGGTTTTGGTTTGAAGCAACTGCGTCATAAATCCGCCGTAAGACGCACCCATACAGCCTATTCGCTTGGAATTAACAAAGGAATGTTCTTTGCAAAACTGCTTTACGCCATATATAATCTCATCTGCCGTGCGGTCTCCCCACGCATTGACATGACGAGCCGCAAACTCCTGACCATAACCAATGCTTCCGCTCGGATTAAGCACATAAACAACATAGCCCTGTGCCGTATAAAGATACGCAGAGTAACGCATTTCAAACATACGGTCGGTTGGAGTCGTGCCACCATAGTAATATACAATCATAGGATACTGTTTGGTGGAATCAAAATCGGCAGGCAGGTAATATCTTCCTTCTATTAAATCTCCTTTGTGCTTGAAATTCCACACTTTCATCTCACCCAAAGCCAACTGTTCGTTCATTTCTTCTTTCGGATAAGCGATTTGCTTGCATTCTTTCGTCTTTAAGTTGCCGACAAATACCCGATTGGATTTATTATAATTCTGTCCGTAATATACGTAATGCTCTCCAGACAAATCAATATCAAAGCCTCCTACAATATCTACGCTCAAAGG
Organism: Bacteroidales bacterium; assembly: GCA_031272705.1. Taxonomy (GTDB): domain Bacteria; phylum Bacteroidota; class Bacteroidia; order Bacteroidales; family P3; genus JAISGN01. The sequence continues at coordinate 1,335 of JAISTG010000123.1, forward strand.
CAGCCTGTAAAGAGTATCAAAATTATAGTAATAAACATTTACGCTGTCTTTATCGGTTGTTGTGATAAAAATTTGGTTATCGGCAACGACCTTAAAACCATTGACCGAAGGTTTGAAGCCATTCAACAGCGGTTTTGCCTGTTTTGTCGTGCGGTCAAAGAGAAAAAGCAAATTATTATAGATGTTTGGTGTTTGTCCTTTCTTCACTTCCGCACCGCAAGAGCCGAAAGCCTCTCCGGAACCCTGTACAATAATATGTTTTTTTGCGAATTCGGCTTTGTTCTTATCGTTACTCGTTTTCATATATTGAGCGTAGGAAATGAAGGAATCGGACAATATGGTATCAACTTCAAATGTCTCTAACTTCATTTCAACGAGCGTATTTTTGGAAAAAGGTCTCTGTGTTACATCTTCTTCGTTAATGGTGAAGAGAATGGAGTTCGTTTCTTCGGAATAGTCATTGAACGTAACATTATGGTGTCCAAAGGTAAGAGGTTGCAGTATGGGTGTGAATTTTGAGTATAACGCCAGATTGGAACGGTTTCTCCAGCCGCCGATTCTGTCGTCCGGGTGAATGAGTTGGCGTAAGTCGTCTTTGGAATTGTCTTCCTTGTCGGTTATGGAAAGGATTAGTCCGGCGAAATTAAGCAAGCCTTCTATCTTTCCTTCGGGGAAGTTTTCGGCAACAAGTATTGGTTCTTCAACTTGGTTACTTATTTCTATCAAATAAAGATTCCGTACTTTGTTTTCTTCCTTTACATAATATAAATAGTGTAGCGTGGCATTCAAAAACCTAAAAGAAGGTGTCCATTTCACCGATGTAATATCGGTACTTGTCCAAACGATGTCATTATTTTCCGTCTTGCGAACCTCAACTTTGTATTTATTTTTCTCTCCTATCGTTCCGGTGTAGTACTTTACCATATAATACTTGCCGTCATCGGTCATTGATACATCATAAGGCGAAGTCCCTTCAAGAATATCCTGCAAGGTTAAACCTCTTTTCAATATCTGTTTTCCCGAAATGCTAACCTGCGGCACATTAACCACCACTTGCAGTTGTATTTCCCTGTCTGACGAGTCGCAAAGCAAGGAAACACAAACTATATGACCGCCCGGTTCCAACGAAACTTCACAATCTACCTTTGCATCGCTGTTTAATGAATCTTTTTTGCTCATACGCTTGCCTGCTTCTTTGCCATCAAGGCTCACTTTTACCTTTTGAGGAGTATAGACGCTTATTTTACCCTTCGCAAACGCCTCATTGTTCAACTGAAAATAGAAAGAAGGAACACAAACATTCCTTTTACCCGAATCAATGCTTATTTTCAACACGCCGTCTTTTACTTCATATGAATTTTTTTTGTTTATAATAACATCGGTTTCGGATTTTATATCCTTCTTTATCTCGTTAAGAGTCGGCATAACAAAGTAATCGTCCGTTGAAAACCCTTTTTGATGATTGTTAATGCTGTCTATAATAAAAGGTGTTCGGATTCCAATTTGGACATTTCCGATTTTGTTAAAATACTTCACGGTATCCTGAGCCTGAATGCCCAAACCGATAAAACATAACGCTAATGTGATATATGTGTTCTTCATTATAATGTTATTTTATTTGGTTATAAAAATTCTTATTTGAGGGTGCAAAATTACGATATTTTGCTTGATTAAACAAGAATGAAGATTTATTTTCACATAAAACCGAAAAAAATAGTACCTTTGCAGACTTGAAAATACCAAAATATCATTATAAAAATATGAATATACATAACATCAGTACGGAATTCCTTACCCTTAAAACGGTATGCGAAATCCTGACAAACAATACCAAACTCGCTTTAAGCGAAGAAAGCAAAAAACGTATCGTTACTTGCAGAGATTATCTCGATAAGAAGATGGAGCAACAGCAAGAACCGATTTATGGCGTTACAACGGGCTTTGGTTCTTTGTGTAACATCAGTATAAGCCACGCAGAACTCTCTCAACTGCAACGGAATCTCGTAATGTCGCACGCTTGCGGGGTAGGAGAGGAAGTGCCTCAGGAGATTGTGAAGATAATGCTGCTGAACAAAATACAGTCTCTTTCTTATGGTAACAGCGGAGTTCAGTTGGTTACCGTGCAGCGTCTTATAGATTTTTTCAATGAAGGGATATATCCTGTTGTTTATCAGCAAGGTTCGCTTGGAGCCTCAGGTGATTTAGCCCCATTGGCTCATCTGTGTTTGCCTTTGCTGGGTTTAGGATACGCAGACTTCAAAGGAGAACGCTTGAGTGGCGAAGAATTAAATCGGAAATTCGGTTGGCAACCCATAGAACTTCAATCCAAAGAAGGCTTGGCACTTTTGAACGGAACACAATTTATGAGTGCGTTTGCGGTATGGTGTATCCTGAAGAGCAAACATTTATCCGCAATGGCGGATCTTGTTTCCGCAGTGTCGTTAGAGGCTTTTGACGGAAGGATAGAACCGTTTTATGATGCTGTTCATTTGGTTCGTCCTCACAAAGGGCAGTTGGAAACCGCTCAAAACATCCGTTCGATACTTCAAGGCAGCCAAATAATAACACAGAAGAAGCAACACGTTCAAGACCCTTACTCTTTCCGTTGCGTACCTCAGGTACATGGAGCGAGCAAGGACGCCATTGCTTACGTGGCTTCGGTCATTGAAACGGAGATAAACGCAGTTACCGATAACCCTACGGTCTTTCCTGATTTGGATATGGTGATTTCTGCGGGCAATTTCCACGGACAACCTCTCGCAATCAACCTTGATTACCTTGCAATCGCCGTTGCCGAACTTGGTTCCATAAGTGAGCGACGTACATATCAGTTAATAGGCGGCAAGCGTGGGCTTCCGTCGTTTCTGGTTGCGAATCCGGGCGTAAATTCCGGCTTTATGATACCACAATACACGGCAGCGTCAGTGGTAAGTCAGTCGAAGCAGTTATGCACTCCTGCATCCGTTGATACTATTGACTCCTCTCAAGGTCAGGAAGACCACGTTTCGTTTGGTTCTAACGCTGCTACGAAACTTTATCGTGTGGTAAGAAATACGGAGAAGGTGCTTGCGATAGAGTTACTTAACGCTTCTCAGGCGTTGGATTTTCGTAAGGAAATGACGGGTCTTCGTTCCTCTTCGGTGATAGAAAGTTTTGTGGAGGCATATCGCGGAGTTGTTCCGTTTGTAAAGAACGATTGTGTGCTTTATGAACTGATTCACAAGTCTATAGAATTTATTCGGACTTACCGAATCAAGCAATAACGGCATTTAATCTATTTGTTATTATTAATATGAGGGTGTTTCCAATTTACGGAACACCCTTTATTTTTTGTGTCTCTTCGTTTGGTTTTCGTGTCTCTTCGTTCCAATTTTCCGGAAACCCCATTTCATTTTTCCATAACGCCGTTTCAAAAAATTGATACCTAGATTTCGATTTTCAACTTTCGCCGAAACCTCATTTGACTTTCGCCGAAAGTGGAGGAGACTTTCGGCGAAACCTTCCTTAACTTTCGGCGAAACTCTCTTCAACTTTCGGCGAAAGTTGAAAATCGAAATCTAGGTATCAATTTTTTGAAACGGCGTTATGGGAAAATGAAACGGGGTTTCGGCGAAATTAAACGAGATTTCGGGAAAATGAAGGGTGGGGTGGGGGACATTAAAATCACTCCTTATATATATAAGGTGTGGTCTTACGAAAATTTTTCGTAATTTTGTCGCCGTAAAATAAGGTATAAGCGTAATAAAGAGTCAAAAAGATGAAAACCAAAACACAATATATCAGAAAGTTAATCTACTTTCGTCCCGTCAGAACGGCGATGCACTTCCTGCGCAACGTAACTATGCCGGGATTACAAGGCGTTCCGTGTTTTTTTGTTGCTCGTTTCTTTGTTACGGGTCTGTATCGCAGTAGTTTAAATCAACGTTCGGCTGCAACGGCTTTTCATTTTGTGCTTGCGTTGTTTCCATTGGTGCTGTTTTTTTTCACGCTTCTGCCTTATATTCCCGTGTCTAAACTCTATGTTCAACTGTATGAGTTGCTTAATGACCTGTTACCCGAAAGCGTTTACGTACAAGCCACCGAAGTTTTGGACGATATAATAAAACGAAAGCACACAGGACTGATGTCAATAGGTTTTATTACGTCTATGTACGTGGCTTCCAGCGGAATAAACGCCGTTCTCATCTCTTTCAATCAGTCAAAACAGATTAAGCAAAGCGAAAAACGCAAATGGTTAAATCGGCGGCTGTTGAGTCTGATTCTCATTCTGTTGATAGGATTCGTGATGATATTCGCTTTTTGTCTCATTGTGGGCTTTAAATCCTTCACTTCGTATCTTTTAAGCCACAATTACTTGGCTTATGGCTTCCATCTGTTTCTTTTAAGAACGATAAAGTGGATATTGCTTGTGGGCTTGATATATTTTATTTTCGCAGCCATTTATTACATTGCCCCCATCCGTAAAAAGGGATACCGATTTGTCTCCGCCGGAAGCACGATGGCTACTCTCCTTTTGATACTTACAACTCAGGGATTCAGTTTCTACATCCGTAATTTCTCGCATTACAACGTGCTTTACGGGTCAATAGGAACGCTTATCGTGCTTATGATATGGATATATCTGAATTGCTTTATATTACTTGTTGGTTTTGAACTTAACGCTGCCATTGTTGAGGCTCGCGGAAGCGACATCTATTCACACAAAACGAAAAGGTCGTCTCGCGGATTGAGAAAAAGGATGGGTATTCGCCGCATTTGACGTAACGTTTTCAATTCCTGTAACGACGAAAAGAAATCTACAATACTTTTATTCCGAGTTGATTGGCATATAATGAGGTTACAGTCATTTGTTTCCGCATATTGAAGTGCCAAAAGGTCAATATCGCCTTTTGTTTCCCCGTTATACTGTTCCAAAACGAAGTTCAGATGAAATTTTGCGAGCATATCTGCTGCGAATTTCAGGTTATATTGCAGTTGTTGCCGATGAAACGAATCCCGATAGTGCTTATACAATATTAATATGCTGCTCTGTGCAAACCGACCGAAGTATGATGCCCATAGAACCTTTTCTTTCGCTTCCCGAAGCATATTCAACGGCAACAGAACGCTGTTAAAAGGTTTAGGATAAGCCTCTTCGCCGAAAAGAAAGTACGCAATACGGGACGCAGAAAAGTTCCTGATGAGATGTTTTGGGGTAGCGGCTTTATTCTTCTCGGATTGCGACCCGTTATTGACCCTTCCCACAACCATAACTGCGGAAAATACCTCTCCCAAAGAATGAATGATGTCTTTGGTTTTACCTTTCAATGCGGCGTAAGTGTGAGTTGGGATTTCAGTAATGCGGTTATTGAGATTTTGTAGGGTTGATTCGGCTTCTTCGGGTGAGATTTGGGTGTAATGTTTGTCGGTTATGTGGAGCAGAATCAAGCCTTTGTCAAGCAGTTTTGCGAAATGGATAGCCCATTCTGTTGTTCTGTCCGCATCCTGTAAAGAAGTAAGATAAGCAATGACGAACTGGTCTTTATGTTGTGAAGTTTCCGCCATTTGTTACGCTTTAATAATAACGTCGTTTCCAGCCTTTGTTCCAAATCAAAAGCAGTATCAGTCCGGCTAAAGCCCCTCCCAGATGTGCGAAATGAGCAACGCCGTCAGCAGAACGGAATACGCCTTCAAACAATTCCAGCAATACGTATCCCAAAACGAACCATTTTGCTTTTATTGGCACGAGAAAATAGAAATAAACGTAAGTATTGGGAAATGTTAAGCCGAAGGCAAGCAACAGACCGAAGACAATACCGCTTGCTCCCACCGTATTGATATGGTCAATGAGGAAAGTAGCCTTTTCCATAAAGATTTCCTTAGTCATCATACCGTCATCCGTATTTACAAAAGCCGCAGATGAGGCAGCAATACGCTGAACGTCCGCAACCAAATCGTGATACATAAACCAGTAAGTAAGTTGCTGTATGATGGCTGCTCCAATGGCTGCCACGAAACAATAAATGAGGAATTTTCTTGCACCCCATACGTTCTCCAAAACGCTGCCGAACATCCACAAAGCGAACATATTCATAAATAAATGCGTAAATCCGCCGTGCATAAAGGCATAAGTGAAGTACTGCCACACGTGATGATGAGACGAAGCGTAGAGATGAAGTCCCAGAATGTCCGTAAGGTCAATTACATTCCTGATTTGCAGTACATAAGTTGCCAAATAGGCAATGGCGTTAATGATTATCAGGTTCTTGCAAACGGGAGGCAGAACGCTGAATTTTTGAGGTGAGTATTGATAATCGCTATTCATTTGTTCAAAATTTGGTTTGCAAAGGTACTAAATTTTTTTGGGTAATGCCGAATGTGGATAATAATTTGTTGTTTTCTCTTTTTTTTGAATGGAAATCACGTTTTGCGGTACAAAAATTAGAATATGAAAAAATAAAAAATTGATTTCAGAAAAATAATCTTTGGATTGCTGATAATCAAAACTTTGTAAATGGATTTTTAAATTTTGATTAGGATGTTTTGAAACTTTTTTTTTGCGAAATGAAATTTTTTTTCAATTAAGTTGTTGTTATGTTAAAATTTTTACGTACTTTTGTCCCCTGAAATTTAATAAAAACAATAACAAAAAAACAAACAAAATCATGAAGAAAATAATTCTTTCTGTCCTTACAATAGGACTTATGACAGTTGGAGCATTTGCTCAAAGAGATGCGAATAATCTAACAAAAATGTCAACAAAAGTTAATGCGAATGTAGCGAAGGCTACTACCATTTACCCAGAGAGTTTTAACGATTGTGCAACAATAGATGGTGCAACGTATTATGTAAGCAATCAAAGTATGGCATATATAATATCCGGTACAAACTATTGGGCAGATAGAGGTTGGGCTCAACGTTATTCATTGAATAATGTTCAGGTTAAAGGAGTTGCTGCTGTATTAGCAAGTGCTAATTTTGTTGGGGGAACTGCTTGTTCAGCAAAATTATTTGCAGCATCAGCATCAGGTATTGGCAACGAATTGGCTTCTGTATCTTTCAATACAGCAGACATTGCTGATTTAGTAAATGGGGATGATTTTACTCTGTATGAGTTTAACTTTGCTTCCTCTCAATCGGTAAGTAATTTTGCTGTAGGAGTTATTGGTCCTGATTGGAGTGATGATGGTTCAAATATTACTTGTGACCTTTTAATCGTTGGTAGTACTGAAATGGATTGTGCTTCAGAAAACGGAGAATTAGCCTATTACTTAAATGATGATGAAGGAGGCTGGGTAGATTATATAAGCGGCTGGGGTGGTAATGTCGTATTTGACTTATATCTTTTCCCTATAATTGAAGGAACTAATGGATTAACCGATGTTGAACTTAACAACTTAACTTATGTTTATCCAAATCCTGCAAATGACGAAATGATATTTGCTTCTTCTTACACAATTAACACAATTGAAATTTACAACGTTCT
>JAISTG010000056.1 GCA_031272705.1 Bacteroidales bacterium
CCAGAATAATAATAACCCAATTGACGTTGGCGCCGCACCAAATATATGATAACTCTCACTTTCCATTTCACTGGCATTTACATATTCAGGCATATAGGCAACACCACCACTAATACCTATTGCAAAATCTTCCAATATTAGACTTGTAGTACAGTCATAATCTGTCTGTTTCCAAGCACTCAAAGTCCAATAACCATCATCACTGGTACGGATTTCTGTAAGATGAATATTTAATTCATACTTTTTAGGTGCTGGCAATGTCTTAATACGAACTGTTTTGCTATAAACATACTCATTATTTGTATTGACACAATAGGCTCGTGCATAATATTCTGTATTAGAACTTAGATTATTGTTTTCGAGTATTTTTGTCGTCGAAAATCCAGATGAAAAAGTACCAAGCACACAATCTTCTCCATTTATTGTTGGATTATGGTTTGTTTTACTGCAAATAACATTACAGCCCGTAATGTTTTCACAATTGAAGAACAAATCAACTAAAAAGAATGCACCATAAAAAGTTGTTTCATAGTTCGATATTGTAATCAACTCATCATCAGAAACTTTAATGTTGATTCTCAAATCTTTTAATGAGGTAATATCACCTACCATACCTCCATATAACAAAGAAATCTCTTGAGATGCGCCATAATAAAGTTTCCCCCTGAATGTCGCCTCTGGAGTAACGTTAATTATAGAGGGAAAGTAATCATCATAATTTTCAGGACAATCAATATCTATGGATTCAAGCATAAACCCGCTTACAGCAGTAGCCGCAAAACCTAATGCAAAACACATCGTTTCTATAGCAACACCTCCTGCAATAACAGAAGTGCCACCCGTTACGGGCGCAGCAACAAGCGCTCCTCCACCCACAATAGCCATACAACCACCACCTGCTATAATCCCTGCTATAACAGGAACTTTTTTGAAAGTGTTAGTTAATGCTTTTGCTATCTCACAAAAATCGCCTATATCTGGAAATGAAGATTGTTAGCAAAATAGAGTGGAAAATCAAAATTATAGTTTCCGTTTCCAATGTTATAACAGGGAATTTTACGTGGTTCTCCATTACCTAAAGATGTATTGACCCAAACTATTGCATCGTTATTCGGTTTATCACAAGTTGAGACAAAAACATTTCCCTTATTATTGGCTATGTTTGCAGGCGATAATGATTTGATTTGTTGAGTAGCGGTTTTCAGTGTATCCGGATATGCAGTATTTTCTTTTAAATCAACAACAATACGGGACAATAAACCATCGGAAAAGGCAATAGACACTTTTGCTTTATCCTCGTTCAGCCAATCAAAATGAAAAACGCTACCATCATTCAAGATAAATCGAGACAATTGTTCATTTTCAAAGAAAGCATACATTTTTTCACTGGCATCTTCGTTGTGGATATAAGCATAGTCAAATGACGTAGGCAATCCTGTGCTGTCTTTGCTGCCATAAAATTCAACCACATAGTTATTTTCTGTATATCTCATAAATAAAGGGTCATTCGGATTGCTAAATAACTTGTAAACATTTTCCACATTTGTGTCAGGTTTCTCTCCTTCTTCTGTGCTATTTTCTTTACAACCCAAAAATGACAATACAAAGAATAGCAGCAGTAATAAGTTTCCCCTACTCCTCACGTTTTTCGGACTGACGCGGCTTTTTTGAATGGTTTCTCGCCCCACTGCTCGTTTGATAAATGTTTCTAACTTATTCATAAAACTTTGATTTTTAGTTTATTATTAAAAATATATTTCGGTTTTTTGGACATAAAAAAACGGACTTAATCAATCCGTATCCTTTGGCTGTGAGAAAGTGCCTGTATATTCAAATAAATCAAGTCCGCATTTCTGCGAACGTCTTTTCTTGAATATACTCTAAACTTCTCACATTTAAGGATACAAGAATATAAAACGCTGTTTTTTATGTATTTATCTCTTTATTTTTATACCATAAATTTCTTTTGTTTTATTAGGCTGCAAAGATATAATTTATTTTTTAATTCTCAAATATTTTTCAGCAATTCTCCGCTTTTCATTTCCATTTTTGAAAACGCAAATAGTTTTTTGCCTAAATCTTTGAATGACGCGCCGATATGATACACATCGCCGTCTATCAGAAGAAATCTGTCGTGAATATCCGGCTTTTCTTCTATAAAAATTTCGGGATATTGGGCGTTGTGTTTTGCCAAATCGGTTTGGATTTCGGGCGTTATGGCTTTTGTGTAAATGATTGCTTTGACTTTTACCTTTCTTTTTGCTAATAGCATTAAAACGCTTTCATCCAAATAGTTATCAATCAAAATAATTCCTTTTTTTGCCGTCTTTATCAGGTCAGCAACAAAGACAAAGGCATCGAAAATTTGTCCGTTGTAAAAAACGCCTTCTTTGGGCGGCAGGGCGGTTTTCACTACCAAATCTATTTTCTTTTCGTTTTCTGTCATCCGATACTCTAACCGTTCAAAACGTTGAGTAATAGCATAACCTTTTAAAATATAATCTTTTAAAATGGAATTTGCCCACTTCCTAAAAAGCGTTGCGTTGATAGAATTTACACGATAACCAACTGAAAGTATGGCATCAAGATTGTAAAATTTAGTGTGATACTGCTGTTTGCCGTCGTTACCCATATGTGCAAAAATTGCACACGTGCTATCCTCAATCAATTCGCCCGAAAGAAATATATTACGTAAATGCCTGCCAATCACGGTTCTATCTACGCCAAACAACAACGACAACTGAACTTGCGTTAGCCACACTGTTTCCTCTTCAAGTCGCACTTCCAACTGCACCTTGTCGTTTGGTTTATACAATATTATTTCATTTTGACTATTCATTATTTCGTTTGAAATTTCAAAGCACAAAGGTACGCTTTTTCCAAAAATAAAACACCATAAAGCCAAAAAAATCCGAAAAACTTTACATTCTTCGGATTTTTCTCTTATTCAGCGGTTCCGCGTTCAACGCGGAAGACGCTTCCCTCCTTTTTCCCTTCCCCTGTGGGGAGGGGCAGGGGGAGAGGTCTTACAGTTTCGGTCCCGCAGCCACCAGCGCTTTTCCTGTTTCGTTTCCGGTGAACTTTGCGAAGTTCTTGATGAAACGACCGGCGAGGTCTTGCGCTTTGGTTTCCCATTCCGACGCGGCGGC
>JAISTG010000057.1 GCA_031272705.1 Bacteroidales bacterium
CAATGATTCTGAAAGGCGTGACAATAGGCGATGGCGCGATAATAGCAGCCGGTAGTATTGTTACGAAAGACGTACCACCGCAGTGTATTGTTGCAGGAGTACCGGCAAAAGTAATAAAAGAAAATATAAAATGGTATTGATATGAAAATTGGAATATTGACACAGCCATTTTCCAATAATTATGGCGGGGTATTACAAAACTATGCCTTGCAAACTGTTTTGAAACGACAGGGTTTTGAGCCGGTTACGATTAACAGCTATTTCAAACCAAAATTACCGTTACGATTAATGTTGACTTTGCTTAAAAGATGTTTCATGAAATATATACTCAAAAAAAATATTGTTGTCAGAGTTTGGCCGTCAAGGAAAGAACGAGAAATTATCAATCAGCATTTTAACCGATTTGTCGGTAAATATATTTGTACAACAGACAGCATCCATAGTAAAATAAAATACGAAAAACTACAGAAATATTCTTTTGATGCTTTTATAGTAGGTAGCGACCAAGTTTGGCGACCAAGATTTTCCCCTTATTTGACCAATTATTTTCTTGATTTTTTGGAAGGGAAACATAATATAAAAAAAATTGCATACGCTACATCTTTTGGGGTGGACAAATGGGAGTTCACGCCACAGCAAACACAAAAATGCCTGCCTTTGGTAAAACAGTTTGCTGCAATTTCGGTAAGAGAAACCTCGGCAATTGCTTTGTGCCGAAAATATTTGGACGTGGATGCTGTTCAAGTTCTTGACCCTACATTGTTATTAAAAAGAGAAGATTATTTGCTGTTAATAGAACAGGAAAATATTCCCAAAAAAGAAAATTTGTTATTCACTTATATACTGAATTCCAACAAGGAAACAGACCGTATAATTAAAGATATTTCGTCAAAACTGCTGCTGAATATAGGAAGTGGTATGCCGCCCAACTTCTTACATTTGAAAAAATCAAAAAAAGATTTGAATGACTGCATTTATCCTTCTATTTTACAATGGTTAGCGGGATTCAGAGATGCAAAATTTGTAGTTACCGATTCGTTTCACGGGACTGTGTTTTCAATTATTTTCAACAAACCCTTTCTCGTGTTTGCTAATAAAAATCGTGGTAATACTCGGTTTGATTCAATATTAAAATTATTTCATCTTGAAAACAATCTCATTACTTGTGATGCAATAGATTCATATCTCTGCAAACCAGACTTTACGGAAGTAAATACCATATTAAAAAGAGAGCAGGAAAAGTCATTGAAATTTCTCACTGATGCATTAAAAAATTAATAAGATATGTTTTTCTCAATAGTAATTCCATTATATAATAAAGCCGAATATGTTGCAAAAACCATAGAATCGGTTTTGTCGCAAACATATAAAAATTTCGAAGTATTGATAATAGACGACGGTTCTACCGATGGAAGTTTAGAAGTGGTAGGACGTTATATTGACGACAGAATCAGAATTGTCCAACAAAAAAATGCAGGTGTATCCGCGGCGCGTAATACGGGGATAAAAGCAGCGCAATATGAATTGATTGCACTGTTAGACGCCGACGATTGGTGGGATAAATCATATTTGGAAGAAATGTCCGGCTTAATAAGCCAATATCCGGATGTAAGTATTTATAGCTCGCAAAATGCAACTGTTCGTAACGCAATTATTTTCCCCGCAAAAAAAATTCTTAATTCCATAGATAGTATAGGGTGTTTTGATGCTATTGAAATGGGAATAAAACTGAATTATTTGCCAATTCATTCTTCAAGCGTTATATTTAAGAAAGACATATTGCAAGCGTCCGGTTTGTTTGATGAACGGATTGCATATTTCGAAGATTATGATTTTTTTTTGAGAATAGGAATTTATTCAAAATTGGCTTATATAGAAAAGAAACCTTTATGTTATTATAATCACGATATAGATTTGTCAAAAAGAGCGGTAGGAAATTTGCCGCCTATTAACAAGCATTTTCTTTTTTATTTGGATAAGTTTGAATCGCTGTTCAATAAATCCGTTGTTCTAAAACCATTTTTGCAACAATTTGCCCTGAATAATCTGTTTTTATTCCGGCAGGATAAAAATTATGCAACTATAAAGAAGAAAATACTTTCTCAAATTGAGATTAAACAGTTTTCGTTGAAACATATAATATATTATTATTTTCCGGAACCTGTCCTGCAATTAATTTTGGATGTGCATAAAACAACAAAGAATATTTATTAGTAATAGTTAATATGGTTAAAAAAATAAAATTTTCTTATTTGCAAGGTGCTTTGTTGCTAATTGTTTTACTTACAATATCCAGAAGTCAGTTTTTGCCACTAACATCGTGGATTCTGGGGTATGCAATAATTTTTATCACTGCGAGGGAAAAAGACCCTTTAGATGCAAGAGCGTGGGTGTTTTGTGCGTGGGGTATCCTATTTGTGAATTATTTCTGTGGAATTTTATACATTCCTCCAACAATTGAATTTTTATTTCCCATATCATACATATTACTTGTGTTATGTATGTTTTTTATTGGTTATAAAAGAGGTACACGAGATAAAGCTGTGGATAAGGCAGATAAAATTCTTTCTACTTTTTTATCCTTTAAAGCCAATCCTAAACTTCAAAAATTGATGTTTATGCTCGGAATACTTGCTTGTATTGGAGTTGCTTTTGCATATATTGAATTAATTGTCATAAGAGGCTATTCATTAGATGGAGGACTACGCAGGGATGAATTCCACAATGATTTGGAAAGCAATGATGTAAATTATAAGTTTTCTCCATTATTGATATTTGGAAATATTTTTTTAGGAGGTGCATTTATATCAGCATTATCCACGTTTTTTTGGGGTAATAAGAGAAATAAAATTACAGGCATCTTTGCGATAGCATCTGTTGCCTTATACAGTGTCTTAATAGCAGGCAAACAAGGTATTTTTATTGGATTATTGACAGTTATTTTTGCGTTAGTGTTGAAAAATTATTATAAAGTCAAAGTCAAACTGCCTGTAGTCGCAAAGTTGCTTATAATTATTGGTTCGGTTTGTGCCTTTTCATATCTGTTAGACCTAACAAATAGCAGAGGTGGAAATATAGATTTTGGTGATAAACTTAATCAGGATAACGTGTCAGAGTCATTTGCAGAAATGGGTGGAAAATACATTCCTGTAAAACTGCAAAATATTTTTCTTGATTATGTTGGAGGATATTATGGTAATCAAATAGGCTGTTTTTCAGAACGGTGGGAACTTGACAATTATCCTGAAAAGTATTTTATAAGAGTTCCAAGATTATTGGGTCCCTTTGTATGGGTTGAACGTCAAATAGCAAAAGTTTTTCCATTATATTATGATATTTTCGATGATAACTATAGTCCCGCTATAGCAAGGAATCAAACAAATGGTTATTATGGATTAGCGACTTGGCAAACCACTATAAGAAGTGGAATTTCTTGGTATGGGTTATTTGGGCAACTTATTGTAGTCTTTTTTCACGGTTTTTATTCAAGGCGGTTGTATGAACACATTAAAAAAAAGCCGTCATTTGTATCAGTGCACTTGTGTTTATTAAACAGTATAGCCTTAGTTTACACTATAATGATGAACTTTTTTGGAGAAACGTGTGGAACCTTTGCTTTGCTTATTCTTTTAATATTGACTTGGAAAGAATATAGCGCCAGACGAGAAGGCAGATCTTTTACTTTGCTACAAATGCAATGAATAATAATATGAAACGACAACGTATTTTTGTAACTCACATTGTTCCCAAACATTTGATAGAAAAACTGCCGGTTTCTACTGCCGGTAATTATTTTTCTTACAATTTGATTTCAGGGAATATGTTCGACTGTGTTTTTTCGCTTATTCCAGTGAATATTCGGCAAAAAATCAAACCGGCTAAATCAGAAAAAATCAAATATGTTCAAAACAGGTTTTTCTCGCATAGCAATATTGGTAAAGCGTTCAATATTTTGTTGGAAAACATTCAACTGATTTTCTCTATCAAACGAAATTCTAATGTATGGTTTTATAACTTGACTGCACATACAATTTTGGCTTTCCTGCTATTGCGTTATTTTAGAAAATCTGTAAAAACATATATTATAGTTCTGGATTATACCCCTGCAAGTGCTAAATTTTCTTTACAGTATTGGATTTTGAAATGTATAAATCGCGCTAATGGCATGATTGCTTTGTCGTCAGCACAGGAACTCGCAAATCCAAATAAGGCAATTATTCCAGGCGTCGTGCCGACAAAAGAACAGTTATACCCGCAACTTACTGATATTACATATAATTTTTTGTTATCCGGCTTATTAAAAAGAATAATCAGTCCGCAATATGTTTTGGAGGCTTTTTCCAAACTCCCAGATTACAATCTGTATATATCCGGCAAAGCAGAAGATGAAAGTATGTTTGTACAGTATGCAGAAAAGTATCCGAATATCCATTATTGCGGGTTTTTATCCTATCCGGAATATCTTTCACTTCTTCAGAAAGTTACTTTCTGCATCAGTAGCCGCGATAAATCATTTCCCGAAAATAATTTCAATTTTCCGTCTAAAATGATAGAATATTTGCTATATAATAAAATTGTTATTTCCACGATGTGCTATCCTCAACTGAGTGGAATAGAATATCTATTGCAAACGGAAGGCGAATCGCTATTCGACTTTCTAAAAAAAATAGAAACACTGAATAAAGAGGAATTATTACAACAATATGCCAATCAATCGCAAACCATTATAGAGAAAATGGGAACATCTTGTTGGCAAAAGACAATGACAGATATTGAACATAATGAGCAAACAAACATCTGCATCACGCATTGAATGGATTGACGTTGCACGCGGTATAACTATTATTTTGATGGTGTTGGGACACACCTCTATCCCTGCTTTCTTCTCAAACTGGATATGGTCGTTCCATATGCCGTTTTTCTTTTTTGTTGCAGGATTGACCTTGACAACAAAGAAGTATTCCTCTTTCATTCAATATTTGAAACATAAATTACAAACATTTCTGATTCCGTTTCTTGTTTTTTCTATTATAAACCTTTTACTTAAAGCGTGGTGCGACAGCGAAAACTTGTTGGAATGTGTATTAACTGTTGCAAAAACAGGTTGGGGAGGAATAGCATTGTGGTTCATTCCTGTTTTATTCCTGTCGGAATTGTCATTCTTTTACTTTGAAAAAATACGAAACAGATGTGTTCAGATAACAGTAACAATATTGTTTTTTGTAATTGGCTGGCTGTTTTGTATTTATGGGATACAGTTTCCTTGGAGTTTATCTACATTTTTTGTTGGAGCGGCATTTCTGTTTACCGGAAATTTATTGAACCAACAATATGTAGGAAGACTTATTTTGTATTGTAGTAAACCGAAAACAGCAGGTTTCATCGGTTTGTCGCTTTTGGTTTCGGGGACAGTAATTTCCCATTTTTGGCGTCTGGATTTATGTTCCAACAGTGTTAATCCGATTATTCCGCTCTTTATTGGAGCAATATGTGGGATAGGGTTTATTGTTATCATATCATATCATATCTCTGCCATAGATACCATAAGCAATATATTAAAATATTGCGGGCGAAACAGTTTTATTATTCTGGCATTTTCTCAAATATTTATGATAAGTATTATTCATCTTTTAGGACATAGATTATTTTTTGTCAGGTATATACTGATGTGGCTATTGCTGATTGTTATTATCGAAATAATTAATAGAAAAATGCCATTTATAATGGGTAAAAAATAAGAAACTATGCCATTTATTTTCTATCAAAACATCCTCTCTATCCACCAATCGGCTTTCATACGCAACCTTGCGGAAAAGCACGAAGTTACGCTTGTTGTGCCGAAAGAAATTGACGAAACGAGGATTGCACACGGATGGCTTGTTCCGGATTTCGGAAAAACAAAAATCATTGTCAATCCTTCTGACGCGGAGTTGCATCAACTTTTGAGCGTAAAAGATGCCGTTCACGTTTTTTCAGGAATCCATTCGTATGCTTTGCCGTCAAAAGTATTTAGCTTTGCCGTCAAAAAGCATCTGAAAATCGGCGTCTATTCCGAGCCATTCAATCTGCGTGGTTGGAAAGGAAAATTGCGTTTTCTGAAATATTGGCTTTTAGGATTGAAGTATGACAGGCACATTAATTTTATTTTGCCGACAGGAAATGGTGGCAGATTGTGTTATGAAAAAACAGGATTTACAAAATCAAAAATATTTGATTGGGCATATTTTACAGAAAACCCCAAATTGTCCGGTACAAAAAAATCGTCGGACATTCCACAACTACTGTTTATTGGCAGTATAGATGAGCGAAAAAATATTTTGCCGTTAGTAGAAACTTGCCTTGCGATGGACAAACCGTTTGTTCTTACCATTATAGGGACAGGGCATTTGGAACAAGAACTGAAAGAAAAAATCAAGAACTCGGATAAAATTCGTTATATCGGCGCAGTTCCCAATACGCAAATCCCTCAATATCTTGAAAATGCCGATGCTTTAATTCTTCCAAGCATCTTTGACGGTTGGGGCGCCGTAGTCAACGAGGCTTTGATGTGTGGAACGCCTGTTGTTGCAAGTGATAATTGTGGCGCTTCTGTACTGTTGCAAGGCGGTCGCGGCTGCGTTTTTTCGGTCAGAAACAATGATTTGGAGAGAGTATTGAGCGATTTCATAAAGGAACTGCCATACAGCGCCGACAAACGCAAAGCGATTCGCGAATGGGCATTACAAAATATTTCGGGCGAAGCGGCTGCGAACTATTTCGACGAAATAGTGCAGAATGTTTATGAAAAAACGTCAGGGCGACCGGTTGCGCCTTGGATGAAATAAATTTATATTTTGAAATATCTAATTTTTTTTATACCTTTGCGGCTGATTATAAATTTATATTTTGAATTATATGAAAAACAATATAGTCGGCAGAGAATTGGAAATCAGGAAGTTGAATGACGTGTTCAACTCCGACAAGTCGGAATTTGTTGCAATTTACGGCAGGCGGCGCGTTGGAAAAACTTTTTTAGTTCGCGAAATGTTTGCCGATAAATTTACTTTTGAAATTTCAGGCATTGCCAATGCCAAAACCAAAAGTCAGTTGCTTAATTTCACTCTTACAATGAATCAAACATTTGACCGCCAACTGCCGCCTGCCGTAAATTGGCTTACCGCTTTTGCGCAACTGTCCGATTTAGTGAGCAAAAGTCCAGCCAAACGCAAAGTTTTGTTTTTCGACGAAATCCCTTGGATTGACACTCCGCGCTCTGAATTTTTGGAACTTTTGGGCTTCGGCGCGAAAAGACATTGTTTTGATTGTCTGCGGCTCGGCTACTTCGTGGATTATCAATAACTTAATCAACAATCACGGCGGCTTGTACAACCGTTTAACAACGTCCATTTTTCTAAAACCTTTCACTTTGCTCGAATGTGAAAAATATTTCAAGGCACGGAAAATTTCTGCCGGCGGCACGCTGACTAAAATTCTGCAAGACCTTGAATACTGCGATTTTGTACGGCATTATAACACGTTCAATCGCAAAAAACGCGATGTGCTCTACCAACTTATCGACCCTTACACGCTGTTTTATTTTCGTTTTGTTGCAAAAAACGAATACGATGACACGGCTTTTTGGTCAAATTCGCTTGATACGCCGTTGCGCAACACTTGGGCGGGTTTTGCCTTTGAAATGCTGATGTTGTTGCACGCGGAAGAAATCAAAAAAGCGCTGGGCATTTCGGGCATTCAAACGGCAATTTCGGCTTGGCGCAGTAAAAAGACAAGCCCTGCTGCGCAAATTGATATGGTAATAAACCGCAAAGATGGTATAATTAATCTTGTGGAGATTAAATTTTCTCGCAAACAATATACAATTACAAAGCAGTATGAGGAAAATTTACAGAACAAAATTGCGGCTTTCAAAGAAGAGACAAAAACCACAAAAGCACTTCATTTACTGATGATTACTACTAATGGAGTAAAGCAAAACCGTTATGCCGAATTGGTACAAAAGCAACTTACTTTGAGTGATATTTACGGCTAATTATAAAAATATAATCAGCCGTATCTAACTTTTTGATGCAACTTACGGCTGATTATAAAATTGAAAAGAGAATTTATCTTTTCTTCAGTTAATTAACACAGTATTATTTCTACATACATCCAAATCTCTCTATATTTTAAAACTTAATGGTTTATCCAATAAGCCATTACCATATTTTTTGTATGAAAATCCTACATACAATATCCGGTATGAGCGCAAAATGTGGCGGAACTGCCTCTTGCACTTATGAATTAGTTAAAGGTATGCAATCGCATAGCAACAAGGTAGATATTCTGACTTTTGAGCCGGAAGCAGGCGATAAATTAATTGGAACGGATAATTTTATCGAAACAGTTTCAAATTCAAAGCATTTTATTTCAAAAACTTATAAAAATGCTTTGCAAAACAGTGATTATCAACTTTACCACACAAACGGCATTTGGCAATATACGGAATTAATAACGGCAAAAATTGCCCGCAAAAAGCGCGTTCCATATATAATTTCTCCGCACGGAATGTTGTATCCGCAGGCTCTTGCCGTTTCCCGCCTCAAAAAGCGACTTTTCCTCAAACTGTTTCTAATGAACGATTTGCAGAAAGCCGCCGCTGTTCACGCTACCTGCACGGAAGA
>JAISTG010000059.1 GCA_031272705.1 Bacteroidales bacterium
CAAAATGCCACGAACCTGTTCCCATCGCAAAAAAAGTGGTGGATGACAAAATAAATTGATACTCTGTACGTTTTCTATGAAAAAAACTTTGAGAGGGTGGGTGGGAGAAGTTAGTGGAATGTGTGTGTGTGTGTGTGTGTAGATACGAAAAATAAATGACTTTCGCAAGTTTTTTGCGAATTATTTTTTACGTTATTTTGTTTTATTTTTCGTATCATTTGATTGACGTTTTATAATTTTAGTCGGCGGCAAAGGTACAAAAAATATTAATACCACCAAATTATTTTCATTTTTTTTGCGATTTTTTTTTACGCGTCAGCCTTTTTCGTGAGTGCGACACGCACCTCCGAATGTTAAGAAATCATAGAATAATCCTTTTCGGGCTGTTTATTGATGATGTATTTGCGAAGCAGGGCATTATCGGGGTAAAGCAGTTGAGGGTCACGGCTGATAATGAATTCAGCAAGTCGTCTTGCCTCTCTCATTATCGGCTCGTCCTTCACGATGTCGGCAATCCGCAGATTTAGTATGCCGCTCTGGGCTGTCCCGGCAATATCACCCGGTCCTCGCAGTTGCAAATCCGCTTCACTGATGGCAAACCCGTCGGAAGTTTGGCACATTGTCTCAATTCGCTTGCGGCTGTCGGCGGAAAGATTATCCTTAGTCATAAGAATACAAAAACTCTGTTCGGCACCGCGTCCAACCCTTCCCCTTAACTGATGCAACTGACTCAAACCAAAGCGTTCCGCATTCTCAATAACCATCACCGAAGCATTAGGAATATCAACCCCAACCTCTATAACGGTGGTCGCAACCATTATGTTTGTAATGCCACGCTTAAACAAATCCATCTCGTATTCCTTATCCTGCGGTTTCAAACGCCCATGAAGCATACTTATATGATAATCCGGCAACGGAAAAGAACGCTCTATGGCATCGTAACCGTTTTTAAGGTCAAGCAAATCCAATTTTTCACTCTCTTCAATAAGCGGATAGACAATATAAATCTGCCTTCCTGCCCTGATTTGTTCCCGTATGAAGTCAAACAAACGCCGCCTTGATTTCTCATAAAAATGAACGGTAGTAACGGGTTTGCGTCCTGGCGGCAGTTCGTCAATGACGGAACATTCCAAATCCCCATAAACAGTCATTGCAAGCGTACGTGGTATAGGTGTTGCAGTCATTACGAGTATATGAGGAGCAATTGTATTCTTTCGCCACATCTTATAACGTTGCTGAACGCCGAACCTGTGCTGCTCATCAATAACAGCAAGCCCCAGATTCTTAAATACAACACTCTCTTCCAATAAAGCATGAGTACCAATCACAATATCTATTTCTCCGTTTTCTATCTTCGGCAAAATTTTGCGGCGTTCCGCTGCTTTGGTACTGCCCGTAAGCAGAGCAACACGCAAAGGCATATCCTTCAAAAAGGCTTTTATTGAGTTGTAATGTTGATTGGCAAGGATTTCGGTAGGGGTCATAATTGCTCCCTGAAAACCATTATCCAACGCAATCAATATCGTAAGCAATGCAACGAGCGTTTTACCACTGCCGACATCTCCCTGTAAAAGTCTATTCATCTGATGTCCGCTACGCATATCGGCTCTTATCTCCTTTATAACCCTCTGCTGTGCTTTGGTGAGGCTGAAAGGTAAGTGATTATTGTAGAAATCGTGAAAATGTTCGCCCACTTGCCCAAATACAAATCCCTTACTCTTCTCGTGCCTGTTGCTTTTGGTTATTTGATGTTCAA
This sequence comes from Bacteroidales bacterium, assembly GCA_031272705.1. Taxonomy (GTDB): domain Bacteria; phylum Bacteroidota; class Bacteroidia; order Bacteroidales; family P3; genus JAISGN01. The sequence continues at coordinate 1,757 of JAISTG010000059.1, forward strand.
GTTGCATAAAAAACAATTCCTCAAACTTGAGCCTCATTTTTGCTTTTTCAAGATTTTCGGTTGAATCTGGAAAATGGATTTGAAACAGGGCGTTGGCACGGCTTGACAAAGAATACTTTTTTATAATGTATTCGGGGAGCGTTTCCTCTATCCCATGCCCTATAAGTGCAAATGCCGAACGTATGATTTTGGATAATGTTTTTGAATTGAGAAAAGCATTTTTCATTGCTTCGGTTGTGCTGTACATTGGCGAGAAATGTTCGGGCGGAGCAGCCAAATGTTTATTTAACAACTCAAATTCAGGATGTACAAAGTTGAAACTGTTCTGAAATTTGCTCGGTTTACCGAATATGACATAGTATTCGCCCTCCTTCAATGCCTCTATCATCCACTTCAAACCCTTAAAGAATACGAGTTCTGTACTTCCTGTCTCGTCAGCAAAGCGTACGGACAACCTATTTGCCTTTCCCGTAATTATCTCTTTTGATATTACCCTACCCTTTATTTGAATATAAACTTCTTCACTCTCAATTTGATTGATTTTTACGTACTTACTCTTATCCACATAGCGGTAAGGAAAATAGTAAATAAGGTCTTCTATGGTTTTTATGCCCACTTCCTTCTCCAGCAACAGGGCTTTCCTGTCACCAATGCCGCCAATGGAGGCTATTTTGGTATGTAAGAGGTCAGGCATATCTCAATTTATATCATTCGTCAATCGTTTTCTTAAACTTAAACTGCGGTTCTTCGCCCTTTATAAGTCGTTTTATATTTTTCCTGTGCGTAAAGATTATGAACAAAGGAACGAGGCAGGCAAAGGAAAAAAGAATCCAGTTCACCTGATACTGTAACCATATTGAACAGGTTGCATAAAAAACAGGGAAAGCAACAGCAGTTACGATGGAAGCAAGGGATATGTACTTCCAAATAACAAATACCACTACAAAAGTGCCAATGATAAGCGGCAAAATGTTATGAAACAACCCAATAACAACCCCCAGCATTATGGCAACTCCTTTCCCTCCCTTGAAATTAACAAAGCACGGCAGGGCATGACCTATTACGGCAACCAAACCCAGACAGAGTTTATAGTTATTAAGATATAAATCGCCCATATCCACGTCCCAGTAATTCAAATAGAAAGAACCAAATATGTTTCCCATATAAATAGCAAGCCAGCCCTTAAATACATCAAGACCAAGCACGAAAAGACCGGGCAGCAATCCAAGAACCCTTATAGTATTAGTAGTTCCCATATTTTTACTGCCTTTTTCCCTCACATCAACCCCGTAAAACGATTTTCCTATCCATACTGCTGACGGTATAGAACCAAGACCATAGGCTACCAAAACCCCTAATATCAACGAAATATAGTCAATTACACTCATGCTTTCCTGCTTTGTTAAAGAGTTGCAAAGATATACAAAAATAATTTAATGAATAACCGTTGGAATACTTTACAAAAGAAAAATAAAATTTTATTTAATTTTCATAAAACGCCTCTTTGTATTTTTGAATCTTGATTACAGAAAACTGTAATTTGATTCCAGCGTTCTATAATTTGATTCTAGCGTTCCGAAACTTGATTCTAATTTTCTATAATCAAATTCCGGTTGTTACAGATTTGAATGGTCGGCGTTGAATTTTGCAAGCCGTTTAGCAAATTCGGGTAACATCTCGTTAGGTACAAGCGATACACAAGCCCTTACACCTTCTATTCTCGTACTTCCGGTGATTGTCAATGCTATAGCACTAATTCCGTAATATACTAATTCACTCAACAGGTCTTCTCCCGTAAATCCCTCGTATCCAAAGGTAAAATAGAAGCCGTTTGCGATATTTACGTTCATGTCTTTGTCATATACGATGTGGAAACCATTGTTTGTCAATGCGTTTTTCATATATGCAGCCTTCCTTTCGTACTCTCGCAAATCCTCTACGAAGTTATAGTGTCCTTCGTTGCACGCCTTGAATATCGCTGTCAAAGCATATTGCGGCGAATGTGCAGTTCCGCTCGTTAAGGCGTAAAGCGAACCGAATATAATGGCTTTTCCAAAAGAGTTTTGTGAAAAGTACCTGCCCATATACGCCGTACTGTAATTATAAAGTGTGGGGCTGATAATCATAACTGCTATTCGCTGCCCTGCATACGAGAAAGCCTTTGAACCGCTTATCATTAACACGTATTTTTTTGCCCATTTGGCAACGCTTGGCTGGAAAGGCGGTACGCCGGGTTTGGAATAGTCTTGCCGAAAGTCCATTGCAAAGTACGCAAGGTCTTCTATAACAATCACATCGTAGTTATTAGCAACCTCTGCTATGATTTGCAGTTCCTGTTCGTTGAAGCAGAACCACGCAGGATTGTTTGGCGAAGAATAGATAAGGGCTGCAATATCACCCTTTTCAAGATATGACTCTAATTTTGCCCGTAATTTTTCACCTCTATAGTCATATACATCAAAGTTTTCAGTATTTATGCCAAGTATTTTGCACTGCTGTTTTTGTACGGGGAAGCCCGGGTCAATGAAAAGGATTTTATTTTTCTTTTCATCCAAGCGAGCAATGGTCATAAAGGTAGCAAAGCCTGCTTGCATAGAGCCTACGGTAGGCACACAGCAATCTTCGGGAACGTCTATATCAATGAAATTCTTAACAAATTTTGATGTTTCGTGTTTCAATTCGGCTGTCCCGTAAATATCTGGGTAAATTGATGCAACACCATTACGTAATGCTTCAATCTCTGCTTCCACTCCGATTTTTGAAGCGGGTAAGCCGGGAATACCCATTTCCATTCGCACGAACTTTTCATTCGTTGCTGCTTCTATATCGTCTATTATTTTTTTTACTTCGCGGATTGATGCCGCTCCTACGTTTTTAATGTTATTTTTAGCGATAATTTCATTCACTAATTCTCTGTTAAAAGGTATTGTCATATAATTTTCTTTTAAGTTTATTTACCAAATGTTGTTGATGGTTGCCCAAGCCCTATACCTGTATTTTGTCCCTGAGTTATTTGGTCGTATTTATTTGTGTTGGAAGGGTTAATCTGTTTCATTATTTCTGCCACTCGCTTCTGTTCGTTCTGCGGAGCGCCCTTGAATATATTAACAATCTCATCTGCCTTTGCATCAAAAAACTGCTGTAAGGCAACAAGATTACTTTTTTCTCTGTAAACCTTTTGCAGATTTTCAATAGCAAGTATTATGTTATTTCGTGCTTCTGCCTGTGATTCTCCTGCCATCATATCAAGTCCAAGTCGGTGATATTGATACCACGCTTGATGCAAAGCCGAATAGGAAGAATTTGTATAGTTTTCAAGCATCCAATAACGGTTTTGTTGATTGGTAAAGGAGCGTTGCCACCCTGCATCGCTTGAACGCTGAGCCGCATTGAGTATGTTTTGACACATCTGGAAGTATTCGCTACCTCCATTGGGAGCAAACGAATCTCCGTCAAGAGCAAGAAAATAATAAAGATAAAAGGCTATTGTAGAGGTAAGATTATCCGTATAATTTGTTGGGTCAAACTGTAAAGGCTGCCCCTCAATGTATTTGAATTTGAAATCGTTTTCCTGAGTGTTCAGCAATGTAGTTGTGTAAGTGGAATTATATACGGGACGGCGTAACTGAATGGTTAAGTCTGCAGTAAAATCTTCTCTGCCGACAACTTCTTTGAGGTTGAAAGAGATGTTTGCTTCTATTTTCTCAAAGGTCTGATAGTTGTAATTAGTCCATTTCCTGTCGTTTATAAATTCGGTGAGAACGTTTTGCAAATTTTGGTAAAGAGCCTTGTCCGTTCCCTGTAATTTTGATGAATTGATGCTTAACGAGAGTTTAAATTCCTGCGAATAAATATCGTAAGAATTTAAGAGAACAAAGATTATAAGGAATAATCGTTTCATAATGTTGATATTAAATGTTGAACAATATCTGCGGCTACTTCTTTTTTGGTTTTAAGCGGGAAAGTTATTATTTCTCCGCTTTTATCTATAATTGTTATCTTATTGGTATCGTGAGAAAAGCCTGCACCTTTATCATTGAGAGAGTTTAGAACAATGAAATCAAGATTTTTCTGTTTGAGTTTCTTTTTTGCATTCTCTATTTCGTTCTCGGTTTCAAGCGCAAAGCCTGTCAATACCTGTTTGTTGGTTTTTATTTTACCCAAAGAAGCTAATATGTCTTTTGTTGGTTTTAATTCTATTGTCAGGGATTGATTGCTCTTTTTTATTTTGTTGTCTGCAACTTGTGTAGGTGTGTAATCGGCAACGGCAGCAGCAAGTATCGCCGCATCACATAACGGAAATACTTCCATTGAAGCAACGTACATTTCCTCTGCTGTTTTGGTTGTAATAACTTCTATGTTTGGATTAGGGACAAGTACGGCAGTTGTATTTGCTGCAATCAGTTTTACCTTTGCACCCGAATCAGCAAGCCGTTGAGCAAGTGCAAAGCCCATTTTACCCGAAGAATAATTACCAATAAACCTTACGGCATCTATCTTTTCATACGTAGCACCGGCGGTAACCAACACTACTTTATCCTTAATCAATAAAGTATTTTCTTCAAAGAAGGTTTTAATCCTGTCAAAAATTTCCTGAGGTTCTGCCATTTTCCCTTCACCAACACAACCACATGCCAATTCTCCACTGATAGGGGATATTATTTCAATGTTGCGTTGCTGCAATTTAGCCATATTTTCCTGTACAGCGGGATTATTATACATATTTGTATTCATTGCAGGAACAATAAATACCTTTTTATTAAAGGCAAGCAAGGTTGTGGAAAGTACATCGTCGGCTATTCCGTTGGCATACTTGCCTATGATATTTGCAGTAGCAGGTGCTATCACAAGCATATCAGCCCAGTCGGCAATACTTATGTGTTCCACTTCATTGGAATTATGACGGGAAAACATATCTTTATACACAGGATTTTTAGAAACCGAGCGTAAAGTTGTTTCGGTTGTGAATTGCAAAGCATTTTTTGTGGCTATAACTTTTACTTCACAGCCACTTTTTATCAATAACCTCACAAGCAAAGGAGATTTATACGCTGCTATGCCTCCACTTACAGCCACGATAATCTTCTTGCCTTTTAACATAATGAAAAGTTAAATTATTTATTACGTTCTTCCTCTACCTCTGCAGCCGTTTTATAAACTAACTGTTTGTTTAGATATTCATTGATGGCAATAAGGCAAGGTTTAGGCAGTTGTTCGTAATAGCGAGTGATTTCTATTCTTTCCTGATTATCAATAATCTCTTCCATATTGTCAAGTCCTTCACCTGTGAAATCTTCTATCTTTTTCAAGAGTTCTCTTTTGATATTCACGGCTATTTGGTCTGAACGCTTTGAAAGCATTGCTATTGTTTCGTACAAATTGCCTGTCATTTCGCTAAAATCATTCAAATCTCTGGTTTGAATAGATGTGTCAATTTTTGATTTATTATTATTCATACTGTATGTATTATTATTATTTTATTTGTTCCAATTCTTTTCTGGATAAGTTATATATATTAAGTAATTTATCACTTTTAGATTTATCTTTGTCGGTAAAGGATGCTGCATATTTTTGATAGTCCGCAATTACAGTCTCGTAGCGTGCTTTTTGTTTATTTTCTACGCTGTTTGAAGCAAGTTCATAATCGGCTAAAATAATGTAATACATAACATCTTTGCGATACTTGGAGTCGGGATAATCGTTCAAAAACATCTTAAACATAACTTGAGCCGACTGATACTTCCCTGTTTTATAATAAAGGAAAGCCGCTTCATAGTCCTTTTGTATAAGTTTGTCTCTTAATTCGTCCATTATTTTGTTGGCTTCCTGCACTCTTGGGGAGGAAGGGTACTTATCTACAAAGGTTTGGAAATCTCTTATGGCTTCCTTTGTTAGTGTCTGGTCTAAAGTATATTCGGGCGATTGATGATATTTGCAATACGCCGACTGATAAAGAGCCTCTTCTGCATTGACGGAGTAAGGGAAACGTTTGTAGAAACTCTCAAACTGATACCCTGCCGAATAATAGTCTTTCATACCTAATAATGATTGAGCATAATAATATGCTACGGACTCGGCTTTCTGTCTTCCGCGGTAATAAAGCAAAAGGTTTTCAAATAATTGCGAAGCATGAAAATAGTCTTTCTTTTCTAATGCGGCAACAGCAACCTCATATTTTTTATCCTGATCGTTACTTTTTAGCAATTTATTGTGTTCGTTGGCACAAGACACTGATAATAAGGCTATCAACAGTACGGGTATAATACAATATTTACATTTTAACATAGTGCAAAAGTAGTAATTTTTTTCTAATCAAACGCTTTTTTTCATTCTTTATTATACTAATCGTTGTTTTAACTTTCAGGTTTAAGACAATTTAAGAGGAAATACTACTTTTGCAAATTCTTAAATAGTCTATGAAATAATAAGTATTTTGTTATTCTCCTTTTATAATTTATTTCAGTAAAATTATCTCTTGATTTTAGAAATATATCTTTTGATTTTAGAAAATTAGAATCAAATTCTAGCGTTCTAGAATTTGATTCTAATTTTCTATCTCTTGACTTCACGAAAATTTAAGATTGTTAGTTTTGTTTCTTCTCTATTTTCGCCAATACGAGATATTTATTTGCAACTTTGAAACACTAATATATAAAATTAAATTATCAAAACCGAAAAATGATTTCCAAATAAATTTCATTTTTTTTATTTCATTCAGGCATTTTTTCCAAAAAATTCACATTTTTTGTCATTGAATTACATTTCATAAAACCCTTAAATAATAAGGAGAAACGAAGGTGAGATGAAAATTTTTGCAAAATAATTTGTTCAGTTAAAAAAATTATTATACTTTTGTCCCCGCAAATAAAGCATGGATTGCTTTTGTTCTTTCAGGCTGAAAATCTATCAAAAAATAGCCATATAGAAAGAATTTGTTACGAACACCTCGTTACTGCGTGTTTTTAACCGAATTCTGTTATATAATGGTGTGATAGATACCCAAGCCGACAGACGAACGTAGCATTCACGCTTACGGCAAGTAAAAGAAATTAATTAAAAACAAGGCTTATGACCGAAAAAAACATATAAAAAAATGGACAAGGAAAGCATATCTCATCTATGATTTCCATAGATTATTAAATTAGATAAGACACAAACAACGAGATATGCTACTTCCTGTCCTGTTAAAAGAAAAGAAATAACAAACAAGAAAAATAAAAAAATAAAAAGTATTAACTTAAAAGAAATCTATTATGACAAGAAAAAATTATCTAAAAATGAAAGTATCCGTATCTTTCATTATCGTCTTTACATTGGCTCTTTGCAGCACAATGAATGTCTTTGCACAATTCTCAGGGGGCGATGGCTCTTCGGGAAATCCTTATCGGATTAGTAATTCTACCGATTTACGAAACCTCTCCATATTGATGATGAGTAACAGTGGATTAAGCAGTTACCGAACTGCCTACTACATTGTTACCAATGACATAGATATGAGTGATACAACCTGGGGATCTTGGGCAGGTAGTTTGAACAGCAATAATTATGCTGCAGCAGGTTCAACTCAATCATCTAACTGGATTCCAATTGGTGCATGGACTTCTGCAACAGCAACTAATCCTAACTTCACCACAGGGGCTTACATTTTTAAAGGTCAATTTAACGGACAGAATCACACAATTTCTAATCTCGTTTGTAAAAAGCCAACTATATCCGGAACCACTTATAATTATGTAGGACTTTTCGGTGCAGTGGGAGAAAATTGCGTTATTGAGAATGTTGTTTTGGATAATTGTGAATTTTGGGGAGGAAGCGGTGTTAGTGCTATTTGTGGATGTGCTTTTGGTAATGGTGGTGGTAGTGTTAATGCCGTTATTATCAGAAACTGCAAAGTCTATTATACAACAATTCATGGGGCGTCAACAACAGGTGGCATTATAGGAAATAACATAGGGGCTAGTATTTATTCTTGCGCTGTAGATAATACTACCCTAACCACGTATACAGGTAATAATTTTGGAGGTTTAATTGGAGACAACAGGGTAGCACCTTATATGATAATGGATTCTTGCTATGTACAAAACTCAACTATTGAAACTTATTCAGGTAATTCTTTTGGAGGTTTGATCGGTTATAATGTTGCTCCTGCGGCTTATAATAATACTATTAAAAATTCATTTGTAAAGAACACAACATTTTATAGTGCAACTGCAATATATGCTGTTGGAGGTTTGTTCGGGGAAACATCAAGATCCATAATACTTGATTGCTATGGCAATTATAATACTATAAATGTTAAAGGTTATGCCGTAGGAGGCTTTATGGGTCGTGCAGCTTCCGGTGGTTACAATACAATTAAAAGATGTTATGTTACCAATTCAAAAGTTACCTCAACCTTGTATAATATAGGTGGCTTTGCCGGTAATTTTGGACAAACATCTGCTACTACTGGATATAATACTATGGATTCCTGCTGGGTTTCCTATACAACGGTTAATTCAACCAGTAGCGGAGACTATTGTGGCGGAATGATAGGACGCACAGACTATTATGATACTATACGCTATTGCTACAGCATACACAATAACGTAATCAGCGGTCCAATCAACAATCCTACTTCCACAGGAAACTGGTATGGCGGAATGATAGGCTGGAGTAATTATGGATGTGTGATAAGTGACTGCTTTGCTACTTACTGCAACATAATGGGAGGACATGACTTGGGCGGTCTTATTGGAGACCCGGGCGATGAAGCAACAAGTGTCTATGAGCGGTGCTACACTACAAGATGTAATATCTATGGAACGGCTTATGTAGCAGGACTTTTCGGAGGCGGTAATGCAGCCTTTACAGTCAGGGACTGTTATTCTTCCTTATGTTTTGTACAGGGAAATGATTTTCTTGGCGGGCTTGTTGGATTCGGGGGAGCATTATACATTCAAAACTCCTATTCTACAAATCAGATTTACAGAACTGCCACTACATTGTATGCAGGTGGTTTATGTGGAAACTCAACTGATGCAGCACATATAACAAATTCCTATTATATTGATACATATCAAACGGGAACTTCTTGGACTCCACTCGCAGTGGCAAACAGAGGTGTTGCAATGACCTCGGAGGCAATGCTTGACCCTGCTTTTATTACCACGTTGAACAACGGACGCACCCCCGGACCATGGTATCAGGATACTACCCTGTATGTAAATGGAGGTTATCCTATATTGGAAATCTCTCGTGATAGACCGGGAGTTACCTATCAGATATGGAACGTGGATGATATGAGAGAATTTACCCAGATGGTCTATGACGGACACGATACTTACGGAGAGAATTACGCTCTTATGGCAGACATAGACTTTGCCAATGCTCCTGCTGTGCCGGGTTTATATGATGGTAATTATCAGTTGAGACCAATAGGTTATTGTGAAAATTATATGAGTGCTAATAACAAGCCTTTCTGTGGTACGTTTGACGGCAATAATAATCGTATCTACAACCTTAATATAGTAGATCCGACAGCATTCTATATAGGTTTATTCGGTTATCTTGGCAGCGGAGCATACATACGTGACGTAGCGTTGAGTAACTGCAATATACAGGGGGATTCGTTTGTAGGGTCAATTGTAGGTTATGCTGTACCGCAAAGAACGCCGAATGCACCTGAAAATATGAACGGAAGCGGAGATATATTTATTGAAAAATCTTATTCAAGAGGTTATGTTACGGGAAACGACCTAATAGGAGGTTTTATTGGTTGTGCCGAAGAATTGCCTATAAATAATAATGCTACGGTTCATATCACTGACTGCTATACAAGATGTAATGTAGAGCCAATGGAATCCCCTCAAAGATTAGGAAGTTTTGCAGGTTTGTTAAGCAGCCCAACAGTAAGTATTACCAATGCTTATTCTACCGGTACCTGTCCTCAGCCATATTTCATTGGAGGAGCATTATATGAAGACGCTGAAATAAATAACACTTACGCTTTGCTGTATGGCGAAGGGGCTACTCCAAAAACAAAAGCGGAAATGAAGACCTCTGCCTTTACCTCTCTGTTAGGTGCTTCCTTTATGGACGATGTAGTTCCTTGGGCAAGGAATAACGGCTATCCGATTCTGGGTTTTGAGCCTTTAAGTACAGACCTTTGTATCATAGAAGACGAACAGATAATTACCGTTTCCACAACAGGAGACTTCAACAGTCGCCCTACCAGAATAATTATTGAGGACGGAGGCTCGCTGAGAAACAAAACAGCAAATGTATTCAACAACGTAACTGTTGAACGTAACCTGTTGAATGAATGTTATGTCTTTACTTCCTCTGCCTTTGGTAATATAACGGCAGGTAACTATCTCGGCGAAAACGGCTCATTGGTATATAATAATGTATCCAACCATTCTCCTGTTTCCATTCTGCAATTCAATTACGGCACAAATATGTGGTCAGGAGACCCCGGAGGATATACTTATTTGGGCTACAACTCCATAATGGAGAAAGGACACGGTTATTTATCTTATGTACTTGACCCTGACTATGAGAATACCCCTTCATGGCTTGAAGCAAATCAAGGCAGAATAGTAAAACTCAGCACCAATGCAGGAAATCTGTATGGCAACGCAGAAATAGATTTGAACTTATATAATGGCGGTAACCAACAAACTCACGAAAGCAGTGTGAATGGTTATTGGTTTGCTATGGGTAATCCTTTCGGCGGCAGTCTCTGGGCTAAACCGTTTATACATGATAATGGAATGACGTTCCAAGGGGATGTTATATATACCTTTGATGGAAAGAATCAGATATGGAATACTCTGTTAGGTACGGATGTCAATGCGAGAGTACGTATAGGAGAAGGTTTCTTTGTAGCAGGATATAATAACTCCAGAGGTCCAGGTATAGTTTTCCTTGATGGACATCAGGACAAGGCTACCTCAAAATCCGGCGACAACATAGAACAGATTAAAATTGTAGCCAAAGCACATAACATTGAACGCCCTGCTTACATAGCCATAAGTCAGCAAGCAGACAATACCTTTGAGGGAAAAGACGCTTATATGATGTTCGCATGGAATGCCAAAGTCGTTGAGCCTTACTTCATAGTGGAGAATCATGATCTTGTTGTTAATGCAATAAAGGATTTACCTTACGCTGCAAGAATGTCGCTTAACACAGGGCAGGACAACACCGCTGCCTTAACCTTCAAAGACATCCCTGCAGACGTTCAGGTGTCTTTCATAGACCTTGACTTCGGCACGGTGGATACCGTAACGGAAGAATCGGTGATAAACGTGAATGTTGTGGCAGGCAGCAACTCGGGAAGATTTGTCGTTTTGCTTCAACGTAAGGACAATTCTCTTAACAAACCTGTGGCTGAAAACGACCTTAACCTTTGGACATATAACAACAGACTGACGGTGAGTGGTAACGATTTGCAAAAAATAGAAATCTACAACACACTTGGACAATTGGTATATAATCAATCAATAAGCGGAAATTCTTATTCAACGCTGTTGAATTTGAACACAGGTTCTTATATCGCCAAAGCAACATCTGTCAGCGGTTCAAAGACAATAAAATTTATCATAAACAAATAAACAGGAGGACAATCTAATGAAAAAAATCGGTTTAATTTTAATTTGCATCTTTGTTTCAACGTTTGCATTCGCTCAGCCCATCCCCGGCGTAAGACCCGATGACGGAGGAGCAGGCACACACGAAGACACACAGATGCCAATAACTACAGCAACTGCCTTCCTGCTTATACTGGGTAGCGGCTATGCAGTATATAATACACACAGAAAAAATAAAGATTAACCTTATAAAAAAGCATTTTAATAAAACGGCATTTCCAATTTCAAGAAATGCCGTTTTTTCTTTGGGGGGTATGCTTTAAGGTTTTTTTAGTCGGAAAAGCCTAATGTCCTCATTTTTTTATACCTTTGCAAGCCGAAATAACCACAAAATTTATCTTTATATGATTGATATTCTACTGCAAAATACCATTGCAAAAGCACTGAAAGACCTTTATAATTTGGACATCATGCCAAAAGAAATAACCCTTACCTCCACAAAAAAAGAATTTGAAGGCGACTTTACTTTGGTTGTTTTTCCTTTTGTCAAGCAGGCAAAACGCAATCCCGACACATTGGCGACCGAAGTTGGCGAATACGTTGGCAAAGCGTGTCCGCAGGTGGCTGCCTTCAACGTCATAAAAGGTTTTCTTAACTTTTCGGTAAGCCAAACGTACTGGCAGGACTTTCTAACAAAGAACTGTGCCAACGAAAAGTACGGTTACAGAGAGAAACGTGCGGAAAAGCCTGTTGTGGTTGAGTATTCATCGCCCAATACAAACAAACCGCTTCACCTCGGACACATTCGCAATAATCTTTTGGGCTGGTCGGTGGCTGAAATACTGAAAGCCAATGGTTATGAAGTGAAAAAGGTAAATCTTGTAAATGATCGCGGCATTCATATCTGCAAATCCATGCTTGCATGGCTGAAATACGGTAACGGAGAAACGCCTCAAACCAGCGGTATGAAGGGCGACCATTTGGTAGGAAAGTATTATGTGGTTTATGATAAGGAATACAAAAAGGAAATAAACCGCCTGATAGCCGAAGGAATGGATGAAGAAACGGCAAAGCAGCAAGCCCCGCTTATGTTGGAAACTCAAGATATGTTAAGGAAATGGGAAGCAAAGGATAAGGAAGTACTGGCTTTATGGAAGAAGATGAACGGCTGGGTTTATGAAGGCTTTGATGTTACTTACAAAAATCTTGGAATTGATTTTGATAAAGTATATTACGAGAGTGAAACTTACCTGCTCGGCAAAGACCTTGTGGCGGAGGGATTGCAAAAAGGCGTTTTCTACAAAAAGGAAGACGGCTCCGTGTGGATAAACCTTACGGATGCAGGGCTTGACGAGAAATTACTCTTACGCAAAGACGGCACTTCGGTTTATATCACTCAGGATTTGGGAACGGCATTATTGCGACATAAGGACTTTGATGCCGACCGCCTCATTTACGTTGTTGGCAATGAACAGAATTATCATTTTAGCGTATTGAAGTTAATACTGCTTAAATTGGGCTTCCAATGGGCAGAAACTCTATTCCATCTTTCTTATGGTATGGTTGAGTTGCCTTCCGGCAAAATGAAATCACGCGAAGGAACGGTTGTAGATGCCGATGATTTAATTTATTCAATGGAGAATATGGCAATGCAGCAGACAAAAGAGCATGGAAGAACCGACTTACAGGATAATGAAGCACAGACTCTTTATCATCAGTTGGCAATGGGAGCATTGAAATACTTTATTCTCAAGGTTGATCCTGTGAAAAATATGCTTTTCAACCCTGAAGAAAGCATAGACTTCAACGGCAACACCGGTCCGTTCATTCAATATACGCATGCAAGAATCTGTTCTCTTTTAAGCAAAGCACAAAGCACCGAAAAAGAGATTGCCATACCAACTTCCATAACGACAGAATTAACCTTTACACCGAAGGAACTGGAAGTTATACGTATCCTGTATGCTTTCCCGCAGGCAGTAGAGCAATCTGCCAAAACCTTATCCCCTGCCCTGATATCCAATTATGCTTACGAATTGGCAAAAGCCTTTAATGCCTTCTATCAGGATACTCCTGTGTTGAGGGAAGAGGATAAAGATTTGAGACAAATGAGAATTTACCTTTCTACTTTCACCGCTCACACCATTAAAACGGCTATGCACCTGCTCGGAATTGACGTTCCGCAAAAGATGTAACAGACTATTGGTCAGGTGAAATCTCATTAGACATATATAAAAAAAGAAAAAGAATGCAATGTATTAAAATAAAATTATTACCTTTGCCACATCAAATTTTAATAAAATTGTAATTATGGACTTGATATTTATTCTTCTCATTCTCGTTGGAGGTATCGGCTTGCTGATAATAGAACTCGTTGCCATACCCGGAACAACCATCACAGGCTTGCTTGGTTGCGGACTCATCGGTTGGGGCATTTACAATATGTATGCCGAATACGGAGCAATGTGGGGAACTTTCTCGCTGATATTTTGCCTTGCTGTGGCTGTTATTCTTTTGATGTGGTCTTTGCGGGCGAAGACTTGGAAGCGTTTTTCTTTGGATAAAAGCATTGATTCCAAAGTAAATGAACTGAAAAAGCAGATAGAAGTGGGCGAAAAAGGCATTACAATAACTCGGCTTGCCCCTATCGGCGTTGCGGAAATAGACGGCGAACGGATGGAAGTTTATACCGCTACTTCCTTTGTTGATCCTAACACGGATATAATAGTAGAACGAGTGGAAGGTAACAAAATAATGGTCAAGCCATTGTAAATAGAATTAAATTTAATAATTAACACATAAAACAGAAAAATGATTATGACAGGAGGATTGATTTTTATAGGCGTACTTTGTTTCGTATTCCTATTGGTATTCTTTTATTTAGTGCCTATAAACCTTTGGTTTCAGTGCGTATTGAACGGAGTTAAAATTTCGTTGCTTCAACTGATGTTTATGCGTTGGCGTAAAGTGCCACCGGCAATTATTGTCAATGCAATGATAAACAGTAAGAAAGCAGGCTTAAACCTTTCGGCTGACTTGTTAGAGGCTCACTACCTCGCAGGAGGTCATGTGCAAAGAGTGGTAAATGCTTTGATTTCTGCCGATAAGGCAAACATTTCATTGGATTTCAATACTGCTACGGCGATAGACCTTGCCGGACGTGATGTGTTTGAGGCTGTGCAGATGTCCGTAAATCCAAAAGTGTTGGATACTCCTTTGGTGGCGGCGGTTGCCTCAAACGGTATTCAGTTAATTGTAAAAGCGAGAGTTACTGTCAGGGCTAACATCAAGCAGTTGGTCGGCGGAGCAGGCGAAGAGACTATTCTGGCACGTGTAGGTGAAGGTATAGTTACGTCTATCGGCAGTGCGTCTTCGCATGCCAACGTTTTGGAAAATCCCGACTCCATTTCAAAGGTCGTTCTCGCAAAAGGACTTGACACGGGTACTGCTTTTGAAATTCTGTCCATTGATATTGCCGACATAGATGTAGGAAAGAACATCGGCGCTCAATTACAGATGGATCAGGCTAATGCTGACAAAAACATAGCACAGGCAAAGGCGGAAGAGAGACGGGCAATGGCTATAGCCCTTGAGCAGGAGATGAAAGCAAAGGCTCAAGAAATGAAAGCAAAAGTAATTGAGGCTGAAGCAGAAGTGCCAAAGGCAATGGCTGATGCTTTCCGTAGCGGCAACATGGGCATAATGGATTATTACAGAATGCAGAACATAAAGGCTGATACCGATATGCGTGAGTCCATTTCAAAACCTGACAGCAAGCCTTCGCACCCAATGAAATAGGATTTTCAAATAACGATTTATTAAAAAGGCGTTTTGATTTATCGAAACGCCTTTTTGCATTCCTGAAACTTGATTATAGAATTCTATAATCAAATTACAGAACGCTAGAATTTGATTATAGAATTTTATAATCAAGTTTCAGGATTTTATAATCAAGTTTCAGGATTCTGTAATCAAGTTTCAGGATTCTGTAATCAAGTTTCAGGATTCTGTAATCAAGTTTCAGGATTCTGTAATCAAGTTTCAGGATTCTATAATCAAATTATAGGATTCTGTAATCAAATTATAGAAATATAAAATTAAATTATATATTTCTATAACCAAATTACAGTATTATACAACAAAATTATGGATTTATACAACAAAATTATAAATTACTATAACAAAATTATAGATTTGTACAATGAAAATAACATAAATCTATTACAAAATTACAGTTTTTTATAACCAAATTTTAATTTGAGGAAATAAAAAAATAGTTTTATGTTATTTTAATTTGTAATTCTATTTTTTTTTATACTTTTGCAACCTCTTAATAAGAAGAAAAGAAAACAAACCATGAATAATTTAATTGTTCAATACAGGAATTTTAATCCTTTAACTGTGGCGTTACAAACGGCTTTGCTGCTGATTGTAAGTTGGTATCCGATAGGCTTTCCGCTGTTTTTGCTTTATGCTTTCGTGCCTTTGCTTTTGTGGGAGGAGAAGTTATTAGCCAAATCCCGCATAGAAGGAAACCAAACTCGCAAAGTATTCCTCTATTCCTTTATTGCGTTTTCACTTTTTAACCTTGCACGCGGCTGGTGGGTCGCTATGTCGGGCTGGTTTTTGATTGTGCTGCCGTTTTTCAATGCTATGCTGATGGCTTTGGTCTTTGTGCTTTATCATTTGTTCCGTTTGACTTTCAGACATCGCAAAGCAACGATACTGATGTTTCCTGTGCTGTGGGTAATGTTTGAAAACATAAATACACATTGGGATTTGAATTTTCCATGGTTTAACCTCGGCAACGGCTTCGCAAATTACCCGATGTTGGTTCAGTGGTACGAATTGACGGGAGCAAGCGGCGGTACGCTGTGGATTACCCTTACCAACGCCTTCATTGCTATTATGATAATAAGTATTCGTACGTACGAAATGTATTTACGTTATATTGCAATGGTATTTCTTTTGGTCTTTGGTCCAGTTGTGTCTTCGCTTTGCAGATATTGGTCATATACTCCCGATATGAGCAAACCCGTTGATGTAGTGCTGTTGCAGCCCAACCTTGACCCGTATAAAGACCAGTATTCCTTATCTGCCGACAGCGTAAGCACAATCCTGCTCAATATGGCAAAGGAACGGGTGGATAAAAATACCGATTACGTTGTTGCACCTGAGAGTTGCTTGCAGGAATACGCATGGGAAGAGCGTCTTTCGCAGGTTAATTCCATTCAACGCATACTTGACTTCAACGCAAACTACCCTCGCCTTAACTGGATCGCAGGAATGAGTACCCGACATCTGCTTCCGCCGGGACAAAAGACCGAAGCAGCCCGCTATATACGAGGAACGGACAGTGTGTTTTACGAATGCAGCAATGTGGCTCTTCAAATCGGACAGCCGAATCAGGATTATAACATCCGATTACGCCGTAAGAGTTATCTTACTCCGGGGGTTGAGAAGATGCCTTTCAAGAAATACATTCCTTTTATGGAGAAACTGGCTCTTAATATGGGAGGAACGGTTGGTACTCTGGCTAAAGACAGCCTCATATTCCCGTTTTACAACACCAATACGGGCATCAAAAGCGGCGTATCAATATGTTACGAAAGCGTAGAGGGCAATCTGGTTCGTAAATTTGTACTTGGCGGCGCTGAAATCCTGTTCTGCATTACCAATGACGGATGGTGGGGCAACACTCAGGGCTATCGTCAGCACAAAGCAATGAGTCGCTTGCGTGCAATAGAGAATCGGCGTTATGTATGCCGTGCTGCAAACACCGGAACATCCATTTTCATTGACCCAAGCGGCAATATAATTGACCAGAGTGCCTATTGGAAACGGCAATCCCTCAAAGCAACGGTGTATTTGCAGGAAAACAAAACGTTTTATGCAAAACACGGCGACTACATTATTTATATTATAGACATAGTTTTTGCTTTCGTGATGATATATGTGCCTTGCCGCATAGCATATTTAAGAAAGAAACGGGCTAAAACACAGAAATAAAATGAAGAAATTTCCTCACACTTACGTAATCATTGCTTTCCTGCTAATACTTGCAACCATCAGCACGTGGATAGTCCCTTCCGCAACGCCAATGTCGTGGGAGATATTTACGAGTGTTGCTTACGGCTTTGCAAGAACTGCCAATATCATTGTATTCCTGCTGATTATCGGTGGTGCTTTTTGGATCTACAACTCCTCTCAGGCACTTGACGCCGCCATAGTGAAGTTTCTGCATTCGGCAGGCAAACTTGAACGATGGTCTTTCTTTCGATGGGTAGGCGTAAATAACGTTATGATGTTGTGTATCATTGTTTTGTTTTCGGCTTTTGGGGCTTTGTTCGGTATGAGTGAAGAAACCATAGCCTTTGTGCCTCTTATGGTTTCGCTTTCGTTGGCAATGGGTTACGACAAATTTACAGGAATATCGCTTTGCTTCCTTTCGGCGGGTTTAGGCTTCGCAGGCTGTGTCTTAAATCCCTTTACACTCGGCATAGCACAAAGTATCGTTGGCTTGCCATTGTTTTCCGGCATAGAATATCGGCTTATTGTGTGGCTGTTAATTACTTTTTGCGGTGCGTTTTTTATCCTTCGCCACGCCAAAAAGGTCTTTGACCCGTCCAAAGTCTCAATCCACAGCACCGTACCTTCACAGGACAGCAGCAATGCCTCACAGCAACCTTCCAAAAAACCGTTATGGCTGTCTTTTTCTCTGATTGGCATTTCGCTTATTTTGTTTTCTGTTTTTCAATCACTTGTTAAAATAGATTGGACTTTGATTTTGCTTACAGCCTTTTTCATTTCGGCGGGCTGTTACCTTATAAAAAAAGGACGGAATGCGTATTTGGTATTTATTTTCTTCTTTACAATAGTCTCATTGATTGTCGGCGTAATACAATATGAATGGTCGTTGCAGCAGATTGCGGCTTTGTTTTTGGCATTTGCCCTTGTAAGCGGCATAAGTCTCGGATACACAGCCTCAAAAGTCGCAACAGAATTCATAAACGGAGCCAAGGATATGTTGAGTGCTGCTTTGGTGGTGGCATTGGCTTCGGGTATCATCATCATACTGGAAGACAGCGGAGTAATACGTTCAATGCTTGCTGCCTTACAGCAAAATGCGTCAGGCAATTCGCAACTTGGGGCGTTGGGACTAATGTACAGCGTGCAAACTCTTTTGAATGCTTTAATCACGTCGGGTTCTGCAAAGGCGGCTCTTTTGATGCCGATTTTCAAAGAAATATCCGCCATAGTCCATCTTCCTTTGCAGGTGGCGGTTACGGCTTTCCATATCGGCGACGGCTTTACTAATTTGCTCACTCCAACTTCCGGCGTTTTGATAGCGGTGTTGGGTGTTGCCAAAGTGGAGTTTGCGGCTTGGTTTCGCTTCATTTGGCGGTTTATTTTAGTGATGTGCATACTTGGATTTTTAGTTCTGTTGCCTGCCATTTACTTTCACTTTCCCGGATTTTAGTTCCGCATTCCTGAAATCAAATTACGGAATCCTGAAACTTGATTATAGAATCCTGAAACTTGATTATAGAATCCTATAATCAAATTATAGCGTTCTGTAATTTGATTCTAATTTTTTGTAATCAAATTACAGAACTTCGTAATCAAAAATTCATATTTCATACCCTTAATATGACATTTTTTTATCTCACAAAATGTCTTTTATTGCAGGAATATATAATTATCAATGTGTATTTATATAATTTGGTTTCAGCCTTTTGTCTAATTTATTTGCAATTCTGCAATATCTAATATGTAATTTTGAGATAACGTTTTTCTGTTTTGAGATAAAGAATTATCAATTTGAGACAGGCGACTTTACTATTGTGAATACTTTTGCTGCGTCAAATAGTATTAAGTTAGACGAGTTCTTATTGACAGGGGGTGTTTAGCGACAGCATCCCGTCAGTAAGAACGATTATAAAAGGAAAAAAAATACTAAAAGTAAATAAAATAAGTTTTAACTAAATTTTTAAGAAGATGAAACGAATTATGTTTTTCTTAATGGCAATAATCTTTGCCGTTGAAACGTGGTCTCAAATTACCACATTCCCTTTTACAGAGGGCTTTGAAGGCACATCAGTTCCTCCAACCGACTGGACAATGTACTACAATGACGGTCAAACGAGCGGAACCTGTTCCAACATTATGTCTTATGTTAATTCACCTGTACATTCGGGGAGTCAATCATTCCGATTTTCTTCCTATAGTGGTACGGGATGCTTAACACAGCAGTATTTAATTACTCCTGAATTAAACTTTGGCGGCACGGACAAATTGCTTAAGTTCTATTATGCAATTTATTCGGGCGACTATGGGGATAAATTCAGGGTAGGAGTTTCCTCAACGGACAGTCTATACACTTCTTTTACGTGGGACGAATGGATTAGTTCTCCTTCTACGGGTTCTTTCTCTGAATCCAATGTAGTGGAAAAGATTTTGGGAGATACCGTAAAGTACGTAGCAATAATGTATGAGGGGACTTACCTTTACTATGTCTATATTGACGATTTCAGTATTGACGAAATACCAACCTGTATGAAGCCTATAAATGTTACGGCATCAAACATCACACAAACTTCTGCCGACATCTCATGGACACCTGCTGATGTGGGTGATGTTGGTTGGTGGTTGTACCTTAAAGAAAGTACTGCTTTAACTTACGATGACTCTGTTTATGTAACGTCAAGTGATATTCCTTTCTCATTGGAAAACTATTTTACTTTGACGGCAAACACGTCTTACAACCTTGTAATGAAAACAGATTGCAATGATGGTACATTATCAGATGTTTCAACACCTGTTTGTAATTTCCGTACGGCTTGTGAATCTATTACAACCTTGCCTTTCTCTGAAAACTTTAACTCTTATGGTACAGGGACAAGTATTTATGTTCCTTGTTGGAGCAAACTATATACTTCTACCGTAGATAGACCATATATAAGCACGACTAATTATTCTGCTCCCGGCGGTTTATATTTTTATAAGGATTTAGCCAATTCCTATAATATAGCAGTAACTCCGCCTTTTGATGCTTCTATTCCTGTTAATTCCTTAATGGCTACATTCTGGTACAGAAATACAAATTCCACAGACAGACTTATGGTCGGCGTTATGACAGACCCAACGGACGCTTCAACCTTTGATACAATTACAATCATTGCCGCTCCAACAACAGCAACATGGGCTGAGTACGAAGTTAAT
This sequence comes from Bacteroidales bacterium, assembly GCA_031272705.1. Taxonomy (GTDB): domain Bacteria; phylum Bacteroidota; class Bacteroidia; order Bacteroidales; family P3; genus JAISGN01. Next base: position 22,552 of record JAISTG010000059.1, read on the forward strand.
TTTTCTGCTTATACAGGTTCAGGTCAATACATAGCATTCAAGAATTATAGCGATGAATCCAATGCTGCTTATGGTTATGTAGATGATTTGATTATTGACATTATTCCTTCCTGCGCCCGTCCTTCCGACCTTGCAGTGTCAAATATCACAACAACAGATGTAGATATTTCTTGGACACCTGCCAGTACAGGAGATATTGGTTGGAACTTGCTATATAAAGAAAGTACTGTAACCGATTATGATACTGTTTATGTAACATCAAGTCCGTACACGTTATCAGGTTTGATGCCAAACACGGTGTACAATTTTATGATGCAGAACGATTGTCAGGATGGAACATTCTCCAATACAACAAATGTATATACTTTCCGTACGGCTTGCGAGGCATTAACTTTGGCTGACCTTCCTTATTCGGAAAGTTTTGATACTTATGGTACAGGGACGGCAACGTTCTATTCATTTATCCCTTGCTGGAATAAATTGACAACCTATAATGAAAGACCTTATTTAAATGCGACCAATCATTCTGCCCCTGCATCGTTATATTTCTATACAACAGGTGCGGGAACGTATAATATCGTTGCAGCACCTCCTTTTGACGCTTCTGTTCCGGTAAATACCCTTAGGATAAGTTTCTGGTATAGAACTTACTATGCGGCAGACAGGCTTATTATAGGTGTTATGGATGACCCGACAGATGCAACAACCTTTACATCTGTGGATACGGTTACAGCCCCTTCCACTGCAACATGGGTACAACGAGAAGTTCCGTTAGCGACTTATACGGGTACAGGTCAGTACATAGCATTCAAAAACGAGTATTATGCTTCTTCTACGGGTTATGCCTATATAGATGATTTGGTAATAGATACTCTTCCTTCCTGTCCGGATGTTTATTCTTTCGGTGTCGGATTAGGTTCTAATGCTTCTGCAAATATTACTTGGGATACTTCCATTGGAAGTGATTTTGGTTGGATTTTGGCATACGATGAAGTTGATGCAGCAACATTTGAGCCAACAACAGCAACTAACCAAATTACATTATCGGCAAGTGATTTTCCTTATAATGTTTCGGGATTGACGGTTGGTTCTACTTATACTTTTGCTATGCAAACGGTTTGCGGTAGCAACTGGACTGCTCCCGTAACATTAACTATTCCTGTAACGGTTACTGTTCCTTATACACAGAATTTTGAAGACTTAACAAATGTTGCCGAATGGAATTTTGTTTCACCAACAAGTACCGGCGGCACTTCAACAGATGGCTGGTACATTGGAAGTGCAACAGGTAATACGGGCAACTCAATGTATGTTTCTTCTGATGGAGGAACAACTAATAATTATAGTGTAATGTCTACAACTTCTGTTGCTTATGCTTATGTAGATTTTGGGCAATACAATGAATATCAGTTATCTTTTGACTGGAAAGGAGTTGGAGAACCTTGTTGTGATAAGTTCTGTGTTTATGCAGTACCTGTGGATTATAACTTTGTTTATTTTGGTTATTCTACTCCTCCGACAGGACAGGAAATACGTCAAATAGTTGCACCGATTAACCAACAATCTGCTTGGCAACATATAGATGTAACTCTTAGCGGACAAAATTATTCAAATACTATTCAAAAATTAGCATTTATTTGGTTGAGTGATGGTTCTTCTATAACTAATCCTCCTGCGGCAGTTGATAATATATCTATTATTGAATTAAATTGTGTTGCTCCAACAAATCTAATTGCAAGTAATGTAACGACAACAACCGCTGATATTGCCTGGACAGATAACACTGCAACTCAATGGACAATACAATATATGCTTGCTGATTCAACGGATTGGACAACGGCTAATGAAGAAACAAATATAACAAGTAATACCTATACACTTACAAATCTTAATCATTCAGAAACTTATAAGGTTAGAGTAAAGGCTGTTTGTGGTGTGGGAGATGAAAGTAACTGGACAAGTCCTGTACAGTTTACGACTGCCTGTGCCATTATTACAGAATTGCCATGGACTGAAAATTTTACAGGTTTAACAACAGGATCCGGACAGTTTCCTCAATGCTGGTCAAGATACAATAATGCTACCATAACAACAACCAACCCTTATATTAACGCCTCTAATAATGGTGGAGCATCTTCTACTGCCGTACCAAATTCTCCTTCAGGCTCTCCTTATATGTATTTTTCAAACAGTACTTCTTTGACTGCAATTACTCCTATGTTTGATATGGATATAAATACGTTAAGAGTTAAGTTCTGGTTAAGCAGGGAAGGGGCAAGTTCAGGAACATTCTCAGTAGGATATTATACGGATTTAACTGACTTGACAAGTTTTACTGCTGTAGAAACGTTTGATGACCCGGATGATATATGGACATATCATGAAGTGGTATTTAGTTCGGTTCCTTCAGGTGTAAATCATATTGCTTTCCGTCAAAATCAACTATCAACGTCTTGGTATTATTGGTTGGATGATATTGAAGTGAGTGAAATACCTAACTGTGTAAGACCTACAGCATTGACGGCATCCAATATCACAACAACATCTGCTGAAATTTCATGGACAAACGGAAATGAAAACGATGCAAGTTGGTTATTTTTGTACAAAAAGGAAAGTGATATTGACTATGATACGCTTTATGCAAATACAAACCCTTACTCCTTAAATGGATTAGAACATTCTACTATATATAATGTGATTCTCATTACTGATTGCGGAAGCAATACATATTCGGAAAATTCAAATGTATTTTCATTTGCAACAAATTGTGAAGCAGTAACTGAATTTCCTTGGTATGAAGGATTTGAAAATGATTGGATAAATGCAACAGGAGTTGGAGATAAACCTGCTCCTTTGTGTTGGACTACCATTGATAGAGGAGGTACAAATGGTACTTATCAATACTGGTGGAAACGAGCAACAGGAACAACCAGCCATAGCGGAAACGGACATGCAGTATGCTATACGGATTATGGTACTTCCTCTCATAATGACTGGTTAATTACCCCTCAAATGGCTTTAACAGGAAATGAGAGGTTAAGATTCTGGGCAATGCGTTCCAGTACAACTACAGCCGAACCGGATGAAATATCCATATTTATTTCTAATGAAGATGTTGTACTTGATACTACAGGAATGGGAACAAATGATACATTACAAGGATTTACACGCATATTCCAACAAAATTTGCCGGTAGGAAATTGGGAAAGGTATGAAATAAATCTTAACCAGTATTCAGGTAATAGATATATTGCCTTTGTGCGACAGGGAACTCCTGATGGATATAATCTGCGTTTGGATGATGTTGAAATATCTCCTTTACCGGTATGTATGACTCCAACAAATGTATCTCTTACATATCTTACCTCTGATTCGGCAACCATATCATGGATAAACGGTACAGAAAACGATGACAACTGGCTATTGTTATATAAAGAGTCTGATTCGGTGGAATATGATACATTATATATAAGTGAGAATCCTTATTCGTTAGAAAATTTAACTCCTGCAACAACATACAATGTTATTATTGTTACGGATTGTGGTACAGACGGATATTCGGAAGCGTCATCAATGATTACATTCACTACTCCATGCATATCAATTCCAACAATATCTTTGCCATATACAGAAAATTTTGACAGTTATGCTGCAGGTTCCGGATCATTCCCTATTTGCTGGGCAAGATATAATGGAGGTGTTCCTATAACAACTAATCCGTATATTACTAATGCTCAATCTCATTCTGCATCCAATTCCATCTATTTCTCAAGTAGTAACTCAATGACCATTGTCAGTCCTAACTTTGAAGCCGACATCAATACTTTACGTGTCAATTTCTGGTTAAGAAGAGAAGGTGCGTCTTCAGGTACATTCTCTGTTGGTTATTATGCAAATCCAACAGACCTGACAAGTTTTGTAGCCATACAAACTTATGACGATGCAAATGCTACTTGGATAAATCACGAATGCACCCTTTCTTCCGCATCGAATGGTATAAAGAATGTTGCCTTCCGACAAAATCAAGTTAGCAGTTCGTGGTATTACTTGCTTGACGATGTAGTTATAAGCGAAATTCCTTCCTGCCCAGATGTGTATAACTTTAATGCAGTACTTATAGATTCAAACAATTCTGTACAAATTTCTTGGGATACGTCTGTTGGAGCAGAAAACGGCTGGATTATAGCTTACGATGAGACAACATCCGCATTATTTGATCCTGATGCTGCTAACCAAATATCTGTTTCTGCAACAGATTTCCCTTATATCATTGAAGGATTGAATGAAGGCTCTGTTTATACCTTTGCTATGCAATCCGATTGCGGCGGAAACTGGACAAATTACATACAATTAGGTATCCCTACCACTATAACGATTCCTTACTTGCAGGATTTTGAAACCGTATCTACCGAATGGATGTTCTCTTCCAATACTGCGGACAAATGGTATATCGGTTCTGCAACAGGAAATACGGGAAACTCAATGTACATATCCGATGACGGCGGCGTAAGCAATCATTATAATAGTGCCAATACTTATGCCTATGCAAAAGCAAAGGTTGAATTTGGCAGTGATTCTCAATATCAGTTATCTTTTGATTGGAAATGTATGGGTGAATCTTATCTTAATCACGTTAATATGTATGATTATGCACGTCTTTACCTGTTGTCTGTTGATTCGCCGATGCCTCAACATACGGTTTTGCCGACAGGAGGAACGATACTTGTGGATTCAATGTGGTATAGCAATACTTGGCAAAGCGACACCATTACAATATCAGGTTATAGTGATACTTCAATGTTGCTTGTGTTTATGTTTAGAACTGACGGTTCGGGACAGGGTTCAGCATCTTATCAACCACCGATTGCAATAGATAATCTGTCAATTTCCGTTTATAATGTTACTGCTTGCGACCCTGTTACCAATTTAGCGGTTAGCGGTACACCAACGCAAACCTCTGCAACAATTACATGGATGGCAAGTGCGACCGCAACTCAATACGAAGTGAAACTTGGAGCAACGGGAACTGTTTCTATAGAATCAGGCACTACTTTTTCTTTCAATAGTTTAACTGCAAACACTCCTTACACGGCTTATGTACGTTCGGATTGTGGCGGAGGAAATTATTCTTCATGGGTAAGTGTTCCATTCACAACGGCAGCATACCCTCCATGCGATGACCCAACAAACGTAGTTGCAACAACGGTTAATCAAACCGATGCTACTATCACTTGGACGGCAGGCACGGCAACGGCATGGAACGTACGTATAGACGGCGGCACGG